>NZ_JBYCKY010000046.1:0-6702 GCF_057473605.1 Mycobacterium sp. TH-M82
AAATCGCCTGTCTCAAGCCGAATTATCCCAGGCCACAACGGCATCCATCGCTAACCAACAGCCCGTGTCACCCACTTACTCGCGGAATCGGGTCTGAGCCCGCGGCGCCCTCTGACGCCTCGGCGCCCCAGGTGCCCGGCAGCATCGGCATCCGCGGGCCATTGCCGAATTCACTATCGGCCAGTGTGGTCAACCCCGCCGCCCGCTCGACGGCTTCGCTTCGCACCGTGCCGGCAAAACCCAATGGTCCTGCCCCGCTGCCCGACTCCAACGGCCCATCCCGCGACGGCTGGCCCCAATCCGGGTCGACTTCGATGTTCATGTCGGCGAATTCGTCGCCGTGGCCACGCATCACCGCGGGGCGCCGGCGCCGCGCGCGCCGGCGCTCCTGCGCGGCCGACACCGCCGCAGCTGCAGCGGTGTCGGCCTCCGGCGCCTTGCGCCGAGCGCTCGAGCTAGCGCTCGAGCCCATTCCCGTGTCAAACCCGATACCGGGCGGCACTAGATACGGAGGAACAAAGCCGACCCCCCCGGTGGCGGCCGGCGGGACCGGCGGCGCGGGAGCGGCGGCGGCGGTGCCCGGTACGGGGGCCGACGACGGCACTGGGGGCGAGCCGGCGGGCACGGCCGACGCCAGAACAGTCGGGGCGGCTCCAGCGGCCGGCAGCACAGCGGGTGCGGCAGCAGCGGGCGCCAGCGCCGGCGCGACGGACTGCTCAAGCCCGGCCAGCCCGGCCAGCCCGGCCAGCCCGGCCCCGGGTATGACCGCGGGGCTGGCGCCGGCGGCCAGTGCCGCCGCATTCTCGGCCGCAAAGATTCCGAATTGCTCAATGTGAAGCGGAATGTCGAACAGCGCCCAACTGAAGAAGTACTCGGCGGCCGACGCCGGATCGTGCGCCAGGTAGGTGCCAAACTGTTGAGCGTCCTCAAAGAGTTCGAGCGATCGGACAAGCCACCAGATCGCTTGGCCCGGGTCCGCATAGGAGTCGTAGTGGGCTCCGTTGAGGGTGCCTGCGGCGGGGTTCCAATTCACCCCGAGGTCGTGCAGGAAATTCGCGATCACCTTGTCGAACCAGAGATCGATCCTCGGGTCGTGGGCAACCATGGTGTTTCCGATGCCAACCTGGTTTAAGAAGTTCTGGAGCCACTGCGGAAGCCCCAACGGGTTGTTGCCGGATATCGGGATGCCGTCCGTCCAGATGTACTGTGGGTTCGGCGGTTTGGCTGTGCTGGATTTGAGGATGATCGGCGCCGCATCGGTCTGCGGCGTCGCCGCCACCGCCGCACCGGCGACCGCGTGATAGGTGCTCATCGTGGTGGCGGCCTGGATCCACATCCGCACGTAGTCGGCTTCGTTGAGGGCGATCGGGATGGTGTTGATGCCGAAGAAATTCGCCGCCACCAACACCGCATGAGTGGCGTGGTTGGCGGCCAGCTCCACCAGGGTCGGCATGGCCGCCAGCGCGCCGGTGTAGGCCGTGGCCACGGTCTCGTGCTGGGTAGCCGCCGCCGCACTGTCGGCACTGGCCTGCATCAGCCACGCCAGAAACGGCACGAATGCGGCGACAAACGACTCCGCGCTCGGTCCCTCCCACGCGCCGGCCTGCACCGCCTCCAGCACTGCGCTGAGTTCCTCGGCCACCGACGAGTATTCGGCGCTCAACGAATGCCACGCTGCGGCGCCCGCCACCAACGAGCCGGGCCCGGGACCACTGCTGAGCAGTGCCGAATGCGCCTCCGGCGGTGCGGCCATCCAGACGGGTGCAGTCATTGCCAGCCGCGGGCAACGGGATACGACGATGACTCCGCGTCACCGCGGGCGTAGCTGGCGCCCGGCACCACAGCTCCGATCAGCGGGGCCGCACCAGCATGCGCCGCAGACAGTCGCGCGGTCGACGCCTCGACGGCGGGAACGACGCGCAACGTCATAACACCACTCCTTGGAAACCGACCCATACTAGCGAAAATGAATATGACTTTCATTAGCGGCTACCGGACTTATACCATGGCGCCCGCGTGATTGCAAGGCCACGGCCACGCACTATGCCGGCCGGACATGCGGGCCGGCCGAGCGACGAACGACCGCGCGTCTGAGTCAGGCGTCGGGTAGCCGCACCAGAAATCCGCTGGTGATCAGGGTCCGGACCAGCTTTGTCTGCTGGGCCGCACTGAGCCCAGGCAGATCGCAAACCCGAAACGGCTCCGTGCTTTTCGAGACGAACAGCAGTGCGGCTTGGTGGTCGGGCCCGGCGTTTACGACCAACTGCGCAAAATTCAGGGAAGCACCGCCCGCAGCTGTAGCCACCCGCGAATACAGCGGTTGGTATTTCACCACTCGTGTGTGTGCGTCGATCCCGGCGACGTTCGAGACGGCCTGCCCGACCGGTGGGCATCGGCCGCGCTTGACCAGCACGTCCTCCAACGCGCAAAGAGCTTCGGCGATGACTCCGGGTTCTTCGAGGTATCCGGCGACCTCACTTACCAGGCTGCTGACGCTGGCGCGCAGGTCCGGGTCGGCAAGGTGGCGCGGTGGCAGCTGGGTATGGACGCGGTCATCCGAGAGGCTCAGCGAATACAGCTCCCGGGAGACGAGGGTGAACAGGGTGGGAGCGTGGACCCCGACAGTCAGGTGGACCGATTGCTCCGAGGTGGTCTCGGCCGTATGAACTCGTCCGCGTGGCAGGTACAGCACGTCGCCGGCCTCCAGGAGCAGGTCGGTCGGCGCCGCGAGTTCGGCCGTGTCAACAGGCTGCCGGCGACGCATCAGGTGCGGTGAAACGTCAGCGCCGTCGTAGACATGCCAGATCTTGGATCCCTGAATCTGCAGGATCAGCGTGTCGTGTTCGTCGTAGTGCGCGACGAAGCCTTGGGAATCCGGTGGCGTGACATAGGCGTTGACCTTGGTCGCGAAGTTCAGTTCGACCTCGATGAAGTGCGCCAGCGCGGCGACCGCGCGCACATACTGCTCGATACCGTCGAAGACGACGGTGTAGCCGTCGGCAAAGCCGTTGCGGATGCGGACAAGGTCGAGGGTGCCGTCAGCGAGCCGGTAGGTGTCATCGGGACCGCGTTGCTCGTCGGCCCGTACCAGGCGAACCGCCCAGGCCGGCCCGGGCTCGGGCCGGAACAACTCCAGGAGCTGCTCGGCGGCCGACGGCCCGTCCAGGATGCCGTCGAAATAGCCCGGGCAGCATCGCTTGACGTGATAGTGGGTCGTTCCCCAAATCTCGTCGAGGAAGGTGTCGACCGATAGCGGTGCGAGCAGCCAGGCAAGGGAGAAATCGTCTACGCCGGACACGCGTTCGCCTGTATCATCAGCCGTCTCGACGGCCCGGCATCTGCAGGGTGAGCTCAACCGGGCAACACAGTTCGCCACGCTGGTTGCTCACCTGGATCTGAAGATCCACAAGATAGCGCGGCGGGTCTGCTGAGGTGTCGCAGCGCTTGGCGACGACCCGTCCGCTGCCCACCATGGTGTCACCGGCATAGATGGGCCCGGCCACCGTCATCTTGCGGCGCACCACCCGGCTGTACGGTCCGGCCCAGTCGGTCGCGATCCGGTCGGCAAAGCCGGCGATATGCATGGTATTGACGAAAATAGTCGGGTGGCCTTGGCTTTCGGCATAGGCAGGGTCGAAGTGGCACGGAAAGTAGTCCCACGTCGCCGCGGCGTTGAGCACCACCCGCTGATAGTCGATCTTGTCGACAACCTGCACCAGCTCGACCGGGGGGCTCAACCGTTCCCAGTCGACCGTCATGAGTCCGCCTCGGGGGTGAAGCGGAACAAGGTGTTTCGGTTGTAGGCCACCACAGCACCGTCTTGGCGGCTAAAGGTGTCGAGTGTCTCGATGAAATGGCCGACGCCGAGCCGTGTTCGCTTTTCCGGCGACACCGACACCAGCTGCTCCACCACGGTAAGCCGGTCCCCCTCGACGATCGGCAGCAGAAATTCGGCCTCGTTGGTCGCGTTGATGAAGGTGGTGCCGGGCAGGGGCACCCGCAGCGCGATCGCCACCGGCGGCCGGCCCGTCGGCTGCCACGGCGGCGGGATCAGCCACCCCATCAGCAGCGCGGGCGGTGCCAGCAGACCACCCCACGCCTGTGTGGCGAACTCGACGTCCCAGTAGGCCGGGTTGGGATCGTGCACCATCGAGGCGAAGAGCTGGATCCGCGCACCGCTGACCACCGTGCCGGCGGTGCGCGGCTCGGTGGTCACGCCGACCATGCGCAGCGCGTCGGCGTAGCTGCCGAACGCCAGCTGGTAGCCCGTCACACCCGGCTTGGCAGCGGGTCCCATTCCAGCTCACGTGTCGTGAAATACCAGCCGCCCCGCTCGTAAACGAGCCGATCCCGGTAGGTGCCGGTGGCACGCAATGTCGCGGCGGCACCATCCGGGCCGGCGGTGAACAGCAACGCGACGCACTGCTGGGTGGCGTCGATCCCGTCGACGGCAATCTCATGGTCGACGGCGACCAGCCGCTGCCCGCCACCGTCGAACGCGGCCCGCAGATCGGTGAAAACCTCGCCGCCCCGGGCGAATTGTGCGCCGGAGTGGCGGAACGTCGCGATCCAGCCGTCACGGTCACCCACGGAATAGCATCGGTTGTGCCGCGCGGTGAGGTTCAGGATCGCGTCGCGTGCCACCGCGCCGTCGAGCAGGTGCTGCTGCTGATAGGTCATGCTCATCTCGCTCTCCCAGTCTTGAGGCCCAGTCTTCACCGATTGAGGCTGTATCCGTGGTGTTCCCGATCCCAGGCGCCCGCGCCGACACCCCGAGCCCGCAGCACATCCTTGCGTACCCGCCCGATGACGGTCTTGGGGATCTCGTCGGCGATGTCGACGTAACGCGGCACGCAGAAGTACGGCATCCGGTCGGCGCAGAAATCCAGCAATTCGGCGCAGTCTAGCGTGGCTGCCGGCCGCAACGTCACGACCAGCAGGATGTCGTCCTCGCCCAGGTCGCTGGGCACCCCGACCACTGCGGCCTCGGCTACCGCCGGATGGCCCAGCACAACGGTCTCCACCTCGACCGAAGAGACGTTCTCGCCGCGCCGGCGCAAGCAGTCTTTGACCCGGTCGATGTAGGTCAGGTTCTGCTCCGTGTCCAGCTTGCCGAGGTCGCCGGTGCGAAACCACTGGCGGTGCGGGACGACGCCGCCGTCGTCGGCGAGATAGCCCTCGCTCATCACGTGCGGATACCTGGGTCGGCAGGCGATCTCACCCACCTGCCCGGCCGGCAGCGGGCTGCCGTTCGCGTCCAGGATGCGCACGTCGAAGTTGGGGGTGGGCCGTCCGGAGCTGCCCGGCACACCGTCGTCGGCGACGCCCTGGACGGTGACCGGAAACGCCTCGGTCAGGCCGTACATGGTGACGACGCGACAGCCGTACCGCTTTTCGATGTCGTGATAGTCATCGGCGGAGATGGGCGCAGCGGAGATGAACCGCAGCGGCAGCTGGCTCTCCCGCGGGTCGGCGGGCAGCGAGCGCAGCATCGAGACCATCGCACCGGCACCCGCGAACCCGACCGCGCCACAGCCGCGCACCTCGTCGGCCACCCGGTCGGGATGAAACCCGGCCGACAGCACGGTGGTGCCGCCGGCCAGCATCGGCGCCAGCACGGTCGGCGCGGCGCTGAGGTGAAACAGCGGCATCGCGGTCCACAGCACCTCGCCCGCCCGGAATTCCCATGCCGAGGCGACGGTGGCCGCCGCGGTGAACAAGTAGTGCCAGGTGGTGGCCACCGCTTTGGAGGCGCCGGTGGTGCCGGAGGTGAAGAACAACGCCCCTACCTCACCGACGCCGCCCGGCCCGCCGGGGCTGTCCACCAACGGTCCGTCGTCGTCGCGGGTGAGGGTGGCGCGCAGCGAATCATCGCACACCACAACGTCGGCCACCCTCGGCAGCCGGTCGGCGACCTCGCTCACCCGCGCCAACCGCTCGGCATCGGTGACGATCGCCTTGGCCCGCGCCAGTGCCAGTGTGTGTCGCAGGAAGTCGCCCTTGTTCGCGGCGTTGACCGCGGCGCTCACCACACCGATGCGTGCCGCGCCCAGCCAGAAGTAGATCCACTCCGGGCAGGTGGCGGTGAACAGCGCGACACAGTCGCCGCGGCGCAGTCCCAGGTCGAGTAGCACGTTCGCGGCCGCGCGTGACCGCCGGGCCAGCTGCGCGAACGTCAACGGGTCTCCGGCGACCGACATCATCACCTTCTCCGGTGACTGCGCGGCGCGCCGGTCCAGCACGGCCGGGACGGTGAAGCGGTCCACGCCGAAATCGGCCGGGCCGAGCACCCGCCCTTGTTGCGCGTGGTGCATCAGGCTCCCGCGACAGCCGGGTCCGGCTCACCGTCGGGGGTGTAGCCGAAGTCCGTCGGCGAGGGCTGCTCGCCCGGGTAGAAACGGTGCGCCCAGCGGCGCAGTGCCGCGTAGTCGCTGGCCTCTTCCGGCGCCAGGTTGGGCTTCTCCAGGTATTTCATGTTCTCCCAGGTGAAAAAGTCCTGTTTGATGACCTGCTGCTGCAGCGCCAAGAACTTCGCGGCCCTTCCGGTAGGCACGTCGCCGGTGTCGCCCGGCTCGCGGATGGATGCCTGAGTGTAGAAGTAGTCGGTGTAGTCCGCGTCGACCGGCGTCTGCCCGGTGACCTGCACGGTGGCCACCAGGTCGCTGGGGAACCGGACGAAGCCGATGCCGAGTGAGTAGTTGT
>NZ_JBYCKY010000047.1:0-1437 GCF_057473605.1 Mycobacterium sp. TH-M82
GTAATAGTCGAGCGACGGCTCGGCCCGCATCTCCTTCAGGTCGTGGCCGGCACAGAAGGCCGCGCCGGACGCCCCGAGCACGACGGCACGCACCGCCCCGTCGTCGGCGAGCGCGTCGACGGTCTCGCCGAGCGCCGCGAGCATGGCCTCCGACAACGCATTGAAAGCGTTCGGGCGGTTCAGCGTCAGCGTGACGACACCGCGCTCGTCGCGATGGTGCAGCAGTAGAGGTTCTTCCATTGTTTGGCCTCACTCGATTGACCCGGCGCTACTCGGACGCTAACACCGGCCGGACCTGACGCCAA
Organism: Mycobacterium sp. TH-M82; assembly: GCF_057473605.1. NCBI lineage: Bacteria > Bacillati > Actinomycetota > Actinomycetes > Mycobacteriales > Mycobacteriaceae > Mycobacterium > Mycobacterium sp. TH-M82. Next base: position 306 of record NZ_JBYCKY010000047.1, read on the forward strand.
CGCGTCACCGATAGGCGTCGCTGCGCTTGGCCACGTTGAAAACCGTTATCTCGCCCGCGGTGTCGTCGATGGCGTACACCACCCGGTAATGCCCGAATCGCACACGCCAATCACGTTGGCTCCCAACTAATTTCTTCGCTTTGGCCGGTCGTGGATCGTTCGACAGGCCTATGACCACCTGCAGTGCCGCCTCCAATTCAGCACGCGGGAGTCGCTGCAACTGCTTGAGGACGTCCGGATGAAACGAGATCTTCATCCGGCCGCGAACGCATCGGCATCGACACCGAGTTCGTCAAGCATCTCCGCCAGAGGAACCGCGCGGAACGAGTTGGCCTGCAGCTCGCGCAGCCGAAGTGCGTCGACGACATCGGCGTGCTCATGCAGCCGCTCGTAGTCGGCCAAGCTGATGATCACCGCTACCTCGGTGCCGCTGTCGGTGATGATGGCTTCTTCGCCTGTCGAGGCGACCGTCCGCACCACTGCTCCTAGGCTGCCGCGAAGATCCCGCAGACTATGCGTACTCATGTGTACACACATTACACAGCCTCTTGTGCGCCCCGCTTCCGTAAATCGGGGCGATCGCCGCGAAAGTGATCAGTGCATGGAGAACTCGACGTCGCTCGACTTTCTCGAGCTCGTCGGGCGAGGCATCAAGAACGGGGGCCGGAACTCACAACAGGTTCCAGCCCCCGCCCTCTTGGTGGCGAACTAGTGGTGATGATGCCCGTGCCCATGCCCGTGGCCGTCGCCCTCCTCCTCGGCGGGCTTCTCGACAATCGCCGTCTCGGTGGTGAGCACCATCCGTGCCACCGATGCCGCGTTGCGCACCGCCGACCGGGTGACCTTGACCGGGTCGATGACGCCGTCGGCGATCAGGTCGCCGTAGCGCAGCGTCGCGGCGTTGAGGCCGTGCCCGGCGGGCAGCCCGCTGACCTTGTTGACCACGACCGCACCGTCCAGGCCGGCGTTGTCGGCGATCCAGTACAGCGGTGCGGCCAGGGCGTCGGAGAAGACGTCGACCCCCGCCGCCTGGTCATGGCTTCTGAAAAGAGAGAAGCCTCTCGCATCGGGACGTACTAAAAATTTTTCGAAAAATTCTTGCTCGTTCTGATGAAAAAATTTCTCTTCTTTT
>NZ_JBYCKY010000048.1:0-3861 GCF_057473605.1 Mycobacterium sp. TH-M82
GCAGTCGTCGCTGGCCGATGCCAAGGTATACATCGGCGGCATGGCCGCTATGTATGAGGACATGCACGACGGTGCCAAATACGACTTGATGATCGCGATCGTGGCATCGCTGACCCTGATCTTTCTGATCATGATGATGATCACCCGAAGCCTGGTGGCCGCACTGGTGATCATCGGCACCGCGTCCAGCTCCATCGCGTCGTCGTTCGGGCTGTCGGTGCTGATCTGGCAGGACATCGTCGGCCAGGACGTCTACTGGGTGACGCTGGTGTTGTCGGTGATCGTGCTGTTGGCCGTCGGATCCGACTACAACCTGCTGCTGGTCTCCCGGTTCGAGGAGGAGATTCATGTCGGGCTCAAGACCGGATACATCCGGGCGATGGCGGGCAGCGGCGGGGTGGTGACGGCGGCGGGCATGGTGTTCGCGTTCACCATGTTCGTCATGCTGTTCAGTGATCTGCGGGCGATCGGGATGTTCGGAACCACTGTCTGCATCGGACTGTTGCTGGACACGTTCGTGGTCCGGGCGTTCTTCATGCCGTCGATCGCCACCCTGCTGGGCCGCTGGTTCTGGTGGCCGCAGGTGATGCGCCCGACCGGCCCCAACGTGGTGCGCGGGATCGCGGCGCACACACCGCATGAGCCCGACACCGAGAGGTTCGCGGCGGTGTCGGCACAACAGACCTCACCTCCCGAGCCTCCCGAGCCTCCCGAGCCCGCCGGATGAGGCTCAGTCGCCGATAGTGACGCCGTTGGCAACCTCGACGACTACCGCCAGCGCCCCGGCCCCGACGTGCAGCGCCAGCACCGGTCCCAAGTCGGTGACGGTCGCCGGTGCAGCCGCCGGCAACCGACCCGCAAGAGCAGCCGCCAAATCGGCTGCGCCGACCGGGTTGCCGACGTGATGGACCGCCACCACGGCCGGGCGGTCGCCGACAATCTCGCAAACGTGCTCGACCATCGCCGCAACCGCCCTGCCGGCAGTGCGGATCCGTTGTGCCAGCACCAGCTTTCCATCATCTATGCACAACAGCGGCTTGAGCGACAGCGCAGTGCCCAGCCATGCCGCCGCGCCGCCGATCCGCCCGCTGCGGCGCAGGTTGTCCAGCCGGTGTACGACGAGGTAGGCGTGGACCCTGCCTGCTGCCGAGTCCGCCGCGGCCACAACGGTATCCAGACCACCGCCGCTGGCCGCTGCCCGGGCGGCGGCAAGCACCACGAAGCCGGTGCCCATCGCCGCCGATTTCGAGTCGACGACGCGAATCCGGGGGCCGATCTCTTCGGCTACTTGCGTTGCGGTGCCAAATGTTCCGGACAGTGCCGACGACATATGTACCGCCACCACGCCGGCAGCACCGCTGTCGACCAGCGCCTGCCGGTAGGCGGCGAGCAACTCGGCGGGGCTGGCCGCTGCGGTGGTGGCAGCTTCACGCTGGTGGATGTCGGCGGGGATCTGGTCCACACCGTCGCGCAGATCGGCGCCGTCGAGCAGTATGTGTAACGGGACCTGGCGGATCCTCCACCGGTCGCGCAGGTCGGCCGGCAGGCATGCCGACGAATCGGTCACCACCATGACGGCCATCAGCGCGACTCCGGTACGCCCGCTTCGGCCAGCGCTTGCAGCGTCAGCTCCGCGACCGCCCGGTGCGCCTCGAAGTTCCAGTGGATGCCGTCGGGGTTGCCGCGTCCGCTCATGATCTGCCCGGCGACCGCGGCTTTCAGGTCGACCAGCGGAATATTATGGCGCCGAGCCCAATCGGTGATGACCGCCGCTGTCGCATCGCGCCCGTGGTGAGCCCGACCGTAGGTGTCGGCGATGTGCACCGACGGCAATGACGCCACAATCGGAATACCCGGGCGGTTGAATTCTATTGCACCCCTCGCCAGCTCGAGGTATTCCACGCTCAGGTGCGGCGGCAGTGCCGACCGGGCCACCGGGGACAGCCGTGGCTGCACCCAGCCGTAAGCGTCACGCACCCAGCGCCGCAGCCGCGGCGGCCGCAGGTATCGAATCGACTCACGCAGCGCCGTCGGCAGCACCGACGGCAACGAATCCATGCCGCTGGTGGCGAAGACCACCGCGCCGGCTCGGGGCAGCGCCGCCCAGGCGCGCGGGTCCTGAGTCGCCGCCCACCACACGTCGCGGCACGTCCAGCCGATTCGGCCAATCAGCTCGAGATCCCACCCGAGTTGCGCGGCAACAATATTCGGCCAGATTCGCGGGTCGTCGGCTGGCAGGCCGCCAGCCGGCCCGTAGTAGGCCAGCGAGTCGGCGAAGACCAGCAGCCTGGGCCGCGCCGCTGATTCAGCCGACTCAAAAGTCATCGCCGGCGACCTGCGCAGAGGCGTTCCACACGTCGAGATGCCAACGGATCTCAATGAACTCGCCGTCGGTATCCGAACCGCCGTCGTGTCCACTCAGCTGCGTCCAGCTGGCGTTGCCCATCCCGCCCAGGACCGGCCAGTTGGTGACCGGCAACCGCAGCAGCGCGGCGGTCAGCGCAGCGATCAGCCCGCCGTGGGCGACCAGCACCACCGGCCGGTCGGGTTCGCCGGGGGCGCCCCACTCCGTTGCGCCGGACACCAACTCGGCGACCAGCGGCATGCTACGGGCGGCAACGTCGACCCTGCTCTCCCCGCCGTGCGGCGCCCAGGTGGCGTCCTGCCGCCAGGCCCGCCGGGCGCCGGGCGCGACCGCATCGACCTGACCGTGGGTGAGGCCCTGCCAGTCGCCGAGGTGGGTCTCCCGCAGCCGGGCGTCCACTCGCACCGGCAGCCCGGTGCGCTCCCCCAGCCTGACTGCGGTGTCGTAGGCCCGGCGCAGGTCCGAAGACACGATCAGCAGCGGCTGGCGTTTGCTCAGGACCTCGGCGGCCACGCCGGCCTGGGCGTATCCCAGCTCGCTGAGCGCGGGATCCAGTTGGCCCTGCATCCGGCTTTCGGCGTTGAATACGGTCTGCCCGTGCCGCAACATGACCAGGCGGCAGATCCTCACGGCGTGCTCCGGATGCTCGCCGGCGGGCGCTCGGCCAGGTCTGGCAGGTCTGGCAGGTCGACCGGCACCACCGGACAGTCCCGCCACAGCCGGTCCAGCGCGTAGAAGTCGCGTTCGTCCTGGTGCTGGATGTGCACCACGATGTCGACGTAATCCAGCAGCACCCAGCGACCCTCACGGGCACCTTCCCGGCGGGCCGGCTTGTAGCCCGCCCGGCGCATCCTCTCCTGAACCTCGTCGACGATCGAGTTGACCTGCCGCTCATTGGACGCCGAGGCGATGACGAAGCAGTCGGTGATGACCAGCTGCCCGGAGACGTCGATGACGACGACGTCATCGGCGAGCTTGGCGGCCGCGGCGCCGGCGGCCACCGTGGCCATCTCGATCGCCTCCGGCGTGGCGGTCACGGCTGCGCTCCGGTGTCCGGTTTGCGGTAGAGGCGGCGTTTGGCCACATATTGGACCACCCCGTCGGGCACCAGATACGAGATCGGCCTGCTGTCCGCGGCGCGCTGCCGGCAGTCCGTCGACGAGATCGCCAACGCCGGCACTTCCACCAGGGTCAGCGCGCCGTCGGGCAGCCGGCTGAGAACCCCGGAGAGGTGGGCGCCGTCCAGGTCGTAGCCGGGCCGACTCACCGCGACAAACCGCGCGATCGCGAACAGTTCCTTCCAGTCGTGCCAGGACAGGATGGAGGCCAACGCGTCCGCCCCGGTGATGAAGTACAGCTCGGAGTCGGGGTTGAGAGCGTGTAGTTCCCGCAGGGTGTCCCGGGTGTAGGTGGGGCCGCCGCGGTCGATGTCGACCCGGCTCACCGAGAAGCGCGGGTTGGACGCGGTGGCGATCACCGTCATCAGGTAGCGGTCC
>NZ_JBYCKY010000049.1:0-1315 GCF_057473605.1 Mycobacterium sp. TH-M82
CCCGCGCGTCTCCCCGTCGATCGAAGCCTTGTCGTAGGTCTGCACGCCCTCGGGGAAGTGCCCGCACATGATCACCGAATGGGTCCACAGGTTTCGCACCAGATTCGCGGTAAGGTTCGCGGTCAACGTCGCCGGCGCCGAGGGACCCGACAACAGCGGGTGCAGCACGTAGTCGCGCATCACGTGCCTGCGCACCTTGGCGAGCACTGTGGCGCCCTGTCGCCGGAATTCGTCCTTGTCGCTGCGCCCTTTGAGGTACTTGCCGATTTCGAGATCGTATGCGGCGATGCCGTATTGGAACAAGCAGGCGTTGATGCCGTTCCACAACGGCTGCGCCAGATAAAAGGGCGTCCAGCGCTGATCTTCGTCGACCCGCATGATGCCGTAGCCCAGATCGCGGTCCTTGCCGAGCACGTTGGTGTAGGTGTGGTGGATCTGGTTGTGGGAGTGTTTCCACATCGCCGCGGGTGAGGCGTTGTCCCATTCCCAAGTTGTCGAGTGGATCTTGGGATCGCGCATCCAGTCCCACTGCCCGTGCATCACGTTGTGCCCGATCTCCATGTTCTCGACGATCTTGGAGATCGACAGCCCGAAGGTTCCGACCACCCAGGCGGGCGGAAACAGCGAGAACAGCAGGACGGAGCGGCTCGCGAGTTCAAGCTTGCGCTGCCCGTCGATGACACGACGGATGTAGGCGGCGTCGCGCTCGCCGCGGCCGGCCAGGATATTCTCCCGGATGGCATCGAGCTCGCGCCCGAGGTCGTCGATGTCCTCATCGGACAGGTGGGCGGTCGGGTCGGTTTGTGTCGCAATCATAGTGGCAGTCATATTGGCTCCTTGAGGTCAGAGGTCGAGTTCGCAAGCGCCTGCGGCAGCCGAGACGCAGGTTTGGATCTTCACGTCGTCGCCTGGGGCGGCGATGGTGATGTCGCCGTTGCGAAGATCGCGCACGGCGCCCTGACGCAGTGGCGCGACGCAGCCGAAGCAGATACCCATCCGGCAGCCCGAGGGCATCAACACTCCGGCCGCTTCGCCGGCCTCGAGCAGCGTCCGCGACCCGTCGGCGTCCACGACGGCACCGCTTTTGGCAAAGGTCACGGCTCCGCCTTCGCCGGCAGCGATGACGGTGGGGCGGAACCGTTCGATGTGCAACTGCTCGGGTATGCCGTCGACGGACCAGCGCTCTTGGATCGCATCGAGCAGCCCAGCCGGACCGCAAGCCCACGTCTGGCGCTCGGCGACATCGGGAACGATCTCGGTCAAGCGCGAAACGTCGAGCATGCCGTCTGTGTCGGTGTGCTTCTCCACCAACGTG
>NZ_JBYCKY010000050.1:0-2884 GCF_057473605.1 Mycobacterium sp. TH-M82
ACTACACCGAGGTGTCGATCACCCGGCGGATGTTCCGCGACGGCGCCAGCGAATACGAGATCAACGGCGCCAGTTGCCGGTTGATGGACATCCAGGAATTGCTGAGTGACTCCGGGATCGGCCGTGAAATGCACGTCATCGTCGGGCAGGGCAAGCTGGGCGAGGTCCTGGAGTCGCGGCCCCAAGACCGGCGGGCGTTCATCGAAGAGGCCGCCGGCGTGCTCAAACACCGCAAACGAAAGGAAAAAGCCGTCCGCAAGCTGGAGGCGATGTCAGCCAACCTGGCCCGGCTCACCGACCTGACCACCGAGCTGCGCCGCCAGCTCAAACCACTGGGCCGCCAGGCCGAAGTGGCGCACCGTGCCGCAACGATCCAGGCCGACCTGCGCGACGCCCGGCTACGGCTGGCCGCCGACGACCTGGTCGCCCGGCAGGCCGAATTCACCGGCGCAGGCGACGCCGAGGCGACATTGCGTCACGAGCATGACCAGATCAGCACGCGGTTGACGGCGGCCGCCGAGGAACGGGCCGCCCACGAGGCGGCAGTGGCCGATCTGACACAGCGCGCCGAAGCCACGCAGCAGACCTGGTTCGCGCTCTCGGCGCTGGCCGAACGGGTCAGCGCCACCGTGCGGATCGCCAGCGAACGCGCCCACCACCTTGACGAAGAGCCGGTCGCTGCGGGCGGCGCGGACCCGGATGCACTGGAAGCCGAGGCCGAGCAGGTGGCCGCCGCTGAGCGCCAGCTGCTGGCTGAGCTGGCCGACGCCCGAACCCGACTCGAGACCGCCCGCGGTGAGCTGGCCGAGCGCCAGCACCGTGCCGCGGAAGCCGAAAAAGCGCACCTGGCCGCGGTGCGTGCCGAAGCCGACCGCCGCGAAGGGCTGGCCCGGCTGACCGGTCAGGTGGAAACGATGCGGGCGCGGGTCGACTCGATCGACGACAGCGTCGCTGCGCTCTCGCAGCGCATCGAGGAGGCCGCCGGCCGCGCCCGGCAGGCCCAGGCGGAGTTCGAAACCGTGCAGGGCCGGGTCGACGAGCTGGATCAGGGTGAGGTCGGTCTCGACGAGCACCACGAGCGAACCGTGGCGGCGTTGCGGCTGGCCGACGAGCGGGTCGTCGAGCTGCAGGCGGCGGAGCGTGGCGCCGAACGTCAGGTGGCATCACTGCGGGCCCGTATCGAGGCGCTGTCGATGGGGCTGGAACGCAAAAACGGCGCGACGTGGTTAGCCGAAAACTTCCACGATGCAGGACTTTTCGGTTCGGTCGCGAAGCTGGTCAAGGTACACGCAGGATATGAGACGGCGCTGGCCGCGGTGCTGGGAGCTGTCGCCGACGCGGTGGCCGCCGATGACTTCGGCGCGGCCCGCTCAGCGGTGACCGCGCTCAAGAAAGCCGACGGAGGCCGGGTCGCCATTGTGCTGGGGGACTGGCCCGCCGCAGAGAATCCTGAGCCGACCCCGTCCAGCATCCTGCCCGGTGGGGCCGTCTGGGCGCTGGACCTGATCGATGCTCCGGCGCGGCTGCGTGGCGCAATGACCGCCATGCTGTCGCAGGTGGCGGTGGTCGCCGACCTGTCCGCGGCGCTGAACCTGGTGACCGCCCACCCGCAGCTGCGTGCGGTCACCGTCGACGGCGATCTGGTGGGCGCAGGCTGGGTCAGCGGCGGTTCGGATCATAAGCTGTCGGTGCTGGAGATCACCGGTGAGATCGACAAGGCCCGCACCGAGCTGGCCGCCGCCGAGGCGCAGGCCGGACAACTAGGCGCGGCGCTGTCCGGTGCGCTGACCGAGCAGGCCGCCCGTCGGGACGCGGCCGAACAGGCGTTGGCTGCGCTCAACGAATCCGATACCGCCATCTCGGCCATCTACGAGCAGCTCGGCCGGCTCGGACAGGAGGCTCGCTCCGTCGACGCCGAGTGGCGTCGCCAGCTGCGTCAGCGTGCGGACCTGGAGGCCGTGCGTGCCCAGACGGTCACCGAGCTCGGTGAGCTGGAGTCCCGGCTGGGCAATGCCGAACAGGCCCAACCCGCGGGCGAGGCCCAGTCGGCCGATCGCCAGCAGCTCGCTGCCGCCGCCGAAGCCGCCCGCGGCGCCGAGGTGGAAGCCCGGCTCGCGGTGCGCACCGTCGAGGAACGCGTCGACGCGGTTCGCGGGCGGGCGGATTCGCTGCGCCGGGCAGCCGCCGCCGAACGCGAGGCGCGGCTGCGCGCCCAGCAGGCCCGCGCTGCGCGCTTGCACGCCGCCGCGGTCGCGGCCGCGGTCGCCGACGCCGGACGAATGCTGGCCGCGCGGCTAGGCCAGGTGGTGACGACCGCATCGCAGACCCGTGACGGGCTGGCCACCGAACGCCGGCAGCGCACGACCGCGATGGGAACCGCTCGCGACGAGGTGAACATGTTGAACAGCCGCCTGGGCATCCTCACCGAGGCTCTGCACCGTGACGACGTGGCCAAGGCGCAAGCGGCGCTGCGTATCGAACAGCTCGAGCAGATGGTGCTCGAACAGTTCGGGATGGCGCCGGCTGACCTGGTCGCCGAATACGGCCCCGAGGTCGCCCTGCCGCCGTCGGAGCTGGAGACGGCCGAGTACGAGCAGGCCCGCGAGCGCGGCGAACAGGTGCGGCCACCCGCGCCGATGCCGTTCGACCGGGCCACCCAGGAACGCCGGGCCAAACGTGCCGAACGGGAACTGGCCGAGCTGGGCCGGATCAACCCGCTGGCGCTGGAGGAGTTCGCCGCGCTGGAGGAACGCTACAACTTTCTGTCCACCCAACTCGAGGATGTCCAAGCGGCCCGCAAGGACCTGCTCGATGTGGTCGCCGACGTCGACGCCCGCATCCTGGGCGTGTTCACCGACGCCTACACCGACGTGCAGCGCGAGTT
>NZ_JBYCKY010000051.1:0-3271 GCF_057473605.1 Mycobacterium sp. TH-M82
TTGGCCACGTCTTTGACGTAGTGATGGCCGTGCCCGGACGGCACGTCGACGGCGACCGCCATGTCGGCCGAGACCTGGAGGAAGGTCACCACCGGAATCCAATTCATCTGGGGCAACACGTCGTAGCCGCGTGGCTCGGCCAACCAGTCCGGTCTGCGGAACAGCAGCTCCGGGCTCCACCAGGCGATCGGGTCGGACGCGTGTTGCAGATACACCACCCGTATTGAACCCGGCGGGCCCCACGGGTCGGGGCGATCCAGATCGTCCGGGCGGGCGACGAACCGCACGTGGCGGCCGTCGTCGTAAATCGGCAGCCACTCCGGTGAACCCGGATCGCGGTTGACGGTCAGGTCCCGCCAGATGGTGTTGTTGAAGGTCGGCCCGGAAAACAGTGCGCCGTCGGTGCGGGCCAGCACGTTGTAGAGGTTCTCAAACGGCGCCTCGCCGCCGAACGAGCCCAGGCTCTCCCCGAACACCACAAGCTTGGGCCGCCGGGCCTCCGGCATCACCCGGACCAGCTTGTCGACGGCTTCGAACAGCGCCGTCCCGGCCTGGCGGGCGTTCTCCTTGTCCACCAGAAAGGACAGCCAGCTGGGCAGAAACGAATACTGCATGCTCACGATCGCGGTGTTGCCGTTGTAGATGTATTCCAGCGCCGAGGCTTCCGCTTCGTTGATCCAGCCGGTGCCGGTGGTGGTGGCGACGGCGACGACGGCGCGGCCCAGACCTCCGGTGCGTTGCAGTTCACGGGCGGCCAACTCGGCGGTGGCTTTGATCCCGCGGGCGGAGCGCAGCCCGGCGTAGGTCCGGATCGGTTCGATCGCCGGAGTTCCGTTGAACTTGCTCAGTTGGCCGACGGTAGGACCGCTGGTCACGAAGATACGGCCCTGATGGCCCAGCGACTTCCAGGAGGCCAGTGACTCCGGGCCGCCGGAGCGCAGCGGCGTGCTCGGCGCAGGCCGGTTCGGGGTCATCTCGTCGTTGACCGCGGCGAAGGTGTTGTTCATGGTGCGCATTGCTACCTTCGCCACGACGCCGTTGAGCACCGCGATGCTCAGCGCCACCAGCAGCGACACCACGACGACCGTCGAGACCCGCCGCGGTGCCACCCGGTCGAGTTGCCGCACCAGGAACCCGAACAGCTTTCGGGTCAGCTGACCCAATTCCACCAGCACGAACAGCACCACCATGGACAGCGCGGCAGCCGTGGGGTAGTCGTGCCACGTCAGGTGCGCTACCCCCATCAGGTCGCGGACCTCGTCCTGCCAGGTGTGAAACTCAACGATCATCGCGGCCATGCCGACGCTGCCGAGTGCTATCAGCACCATCCAGGCCCACCGGGGCGCCGGCGGGCTGGTGTCCTTCGAGCGCAGGTAGCGGACCAGCCACACCGCGAAGACCCCGAGTCCGTAGCCGACAGCACCCGAACCGCCGCTGACCAGCCCCTGGAACAGCGGGCCGCGGGGCAACAGCGACGGCGTCAGCGACAGCCAGAGCAGCACCAGGCCGGCGGCGGTGCCGGTGAAGGTGTAGTGGCGCACCCACCACGGCTTCGATGCGGGCGGAGATTCGACGGCGGGTTCAGGGCCGGCCAGTGCGCGCTCGCTCACATCGACTGCCTAACGGTGCGTGAAGTTGGGGGCGCGTTTGTCGATAAACGCCGTCATACCCTCGGTTTGGTCGTCGGTGGCGAAGGTCGAATGAAACAGCCGGCGCTCGTAGAGCAACCCTTCGGTCAGGCTGGACTCGAACGCGCGGTTGACGGCCTCCTTGGCCATCCGGGCCGCCGACAGCGACATCCCCGCGATGGTGTCGGCGACGGCCTTGGCCTGATTCAGCAGGTCATCAGCCGGCACCACCCGTGACACCAGCCCGCTGCGTTCGGCCTCGGCGGCGTCGATGGTGCGCCCGGTCAGAATCAGGTCCATCGCCTTGGCCTTTCCGATGGCCCGGGTCAGCCGCTGCGAGCCGCCCATGCCGGGCAGCACCCCTAGCTTGATCTCCGGCTGGCCGAATTTTGCGGTGTCGGCGGCGATCAGCAGGTCGCACATCATCGCCAGCTCGCACCCGCCGCCGAGCGCGTGTCCGGCGACGGCGGCAATCGTCGGGGTGCGCACCGCCGCCAGTCTGGACCAGGCAGCGAAAAGGTCCGCGGCGAACACCTCGGCGAAGCTCAGCGCGGCCATCTCCTTGATGTCGGCACCTGCGGCGAATGCCTTCGCGTTTCCGGTGATCACGATGGCGCCGATCCCCGGGTCGTCATCGAGCTCCTCGGCAGCGCCGGTGACTTCGTTCATCATCTTGCTGTTGAGCGCGTTGAGCGCCTCCGGTCGGTTCAGCGTGATCGTACCGACCCGTCCGTCGTGCTCCACCAGGATGGTCTGGTAAGCCTTTTCACAAGCCACTGCGTCTCCTTAGAAGGTGAGTTCCGGTTTTGCGGGGGCGAAATAAGCCTCGATATCGGCGGCGCCGATCTCGGACAACGTCGCCGGCGACCACGTGGGGTTGCGATCCTTGTCGACCAGTTGGGCTCGGATGCCCTCCACCAGGTCGTGAGAGTGCAGTGACGCCGATGAGACGCGATACTCCTGAGCCAGAACGTCTTCCAGCGTGGGCAGCTCGGCGGCTCGGCGCACCGATTCCAGCGTCACCGACAACGCGATCGGCGAGCGGGTGGTGATCAGGCGAGCGGCGTCGTTGGCATCGGCGGCGTCGCAGTCGGCGAGTGCGGCGACGATGTCGGCGACGGTGTCGTGCGCGTAGCACTCGTCGATCCAGTCGCGGTGCGCGGCGAGGGTGCTTGGCGGTGGTTCGACGGCGTGGGCGGCCAGTGCGGCGGTCGTTCCGCCCTTCACGATCGCGGCGGTGAAATCGCCCAAGCGCCCATGTGGCACGTAGTGGTCGGCGAAGCCCAGCGCGATGGCATCGGCCCCGGAGAACGGCGCCCCGGTGAGCGCGGCGTGCAACCCCAGCAAGCCGGGCGCCCGGGACAGCAGATAGGTGCCGCCGACATCGGGAATGAACCCGATACCTACCTCGGGCATCGCCATTTTGGTGGTGTCGGTGACCACGCGGGTATTGGCGTGCGCGCCGACACCGACACCACCGCCCATCACGATGCCGTCCATCACGGCGACGTACGGTTTGGCGAACCGGCCGATCTGGGCGTTGAGCAGGTACTCGTCGTGCCAGAACCGCCGTGCGGCGGCCCCGCCGGCGCGCGCGCTGTGGTAGATCGCCACCACGTCGCCACCCGCGCACAGCCCGCGTT
>NZ_JBYCKY010000052.1:0-3779 GCF_057473605.1 Mycobacterium sp. TH-M82
GTGCGGTTCAGTCAGGCCATCACCGCCCTGGCGCACAATCACGCCGCCTTCGTCGAGATGAGTCCGCATCCGCTGCTGACCTACGCCATCGCCGAGAGCCTGGCTGCGGCAGGGTCACCCGGCGACAGCCGGGTGACGGGAACGTTGCACCGGGACAACCCCGAAACGCTGAGCTTCCACACCAGCCTGGCCACCGTGCGACCCCCACCGGCCGAAGCGGTGCAGCCCGACGGCCCCGCAGCACACCGTGTGGACCTGCCACCGAGGCCGTGGCTGCACGTAAAGTACTGGGCTGCACCGTCATCTGCGAATCATCAGCCGACCAGTGCGCATCCCCTGCTGGGGATGCACGTCGAGTTGCCTTCCGGCCGCGACCACGTCTGGCAGACGGATGTGGGAACCGACGTCATTCCGTGGCTGGCCGACCACAAGGTGCACGGCCAAGTTGTCATGCCCGCAACGGGTTTCGCGGAGATGGCGTTGGCCGCGGCGAGCGAAGCCCTGGGCTTGCCGGCCGAGGCCTTGACGCTGAATCGGCTCGAGATCGAACAGATGCTGCGGCTCGACGATAGAACGCCGGTGACGACCCAGCTGACGCACGAAGACTGCGACGGCGACATCCCCGACACTGCAGACATCCGTGTCGAGATCCATTCCCGCTCACCCGGCGGACACTGGTTGCGGCACGCGGTCGCCCGGATCCGGGAGGCACCAGCGGCACAGGCGGCACAGGCGGTGCAGCGCGGGGCAGCGTGGACGGGCACAGGGGGCACAGGGGATACAGTGCTGCCGCCGGCAGAGTTCTACGCCGCGCTGCGCCGCACCGGCCTGCATCACGGGACGGCGTTCGCCGCGCTGACGCGGATCACCCGCAAATCCGGAGGTTCCGCAGAGGCCGAGATTGTTCTGCCCGACGAAGCCGCACCGCACCGCTGTTACCGGATCCATCCGGTGCTGCTCGACGCGGCGCTGCAGTGCCTGGCGGCCGCGCTGCCGGTCGAATCTTCGGCTGGATCGGCTGGATCGGCTGGATCGGCTGACGCCACCTACCTACCGGTATCGGTGGAGACCGTCAGGGTCTTCGGCGACACCGGCCGACGCGCCCGCTGCCACGCCGAGGTCATCGAACACGACCGCGACGGCACGGCCGGCATCGGCGGTCGCGTCATGCTGCTGGATGACACCGGAACCCCGACCGTCGAGCTGACCGGGATCTACCTGCAGCGTGTGCAGAGCCGGACGGTGCCGTTGCCGCTGACGCAGAAGCTCTTCGGCACCACCTGGGTCGATACTTCGGCAGCCCCGATCCCGGCCGGCACGCAGTCAACGGCTCCCGGGCACGGCAGCTGGCTGGTGCTGACCGACGGCGCCGGAACCGAGGAACTGGCAGACGGCTTTGTCGCTGAGTTCGGATCGACCGTCCCACGGGTGCTCCGCGCAGAGTTGTCCCGGGAATCCACCGTGCTGGAGGCCTTCGCGGAAACCGCGGCCGATCCCGAGCTTCCGCCGGCCGGAGTGATCGTGTTCACCCGCCAGGGTTCGCCGGGCTGCATCGCCGCCCCTGTCGCCCCTGATGCTGCTGACGCCTCTGACGCCTCTGACGCCTCTGCCGCCGAAGTGCTGCGTGGGCGTGACTTGACCTGGGCCGTCGCGGCGACGGTGCGTGCGCTCGTCGGAGGCTGGCACGGAAAGTCACCGCGGCTGTGGCTGGTATCCCGCAACGGTCTGGCGGTCACCGGCAGTGGGCGTCATGAGCCGGGCGACCCGTCGATCGGTGCCCTCAAAGGACTCGTCCGGGTGCTCGCCTATGAACATCCGGACCTGCGCACCACTCTGGTGGATCTGCCGGATGACTCCCTGACCCCACTGCTGGCCGAGCTGGCCGAACCGACGTGGCCGGGCGGAGCCGGCACCGACGACGTGATCGCCTGGCGCGACGGGCACAGATACGCGGAGCGGCTGTCCCGTGCGGCGCTGGGCGCGGAGGAGCATCGCCCGGTCGTCCGGCGCGACGGCGCCTACATCGTCACCGGCGGCCTCGGCGGCATCGGTCTGGTGGTGGCCCGCTGGCTCGCCGACAGCGGCGCCGGGCGCGTCGTGCTCAACGGGCGGTCCGAGCCCTCCGACGAGCAACGCGCGGTCCTCACGGAACTGGAACAGCACACCGAGATCGCCCTCGTGCGCGGCGACATCGCCGAAGCGGGCGTCGCCGAGCAACTCGTCGCGGCCGCCGAACGAACGGGGCTGGCGCTGCGGGGAGTGCTGCACGGTGCGGCCGTGATCGATGATGAGATCGTCACCACCCTCACCCGCGAAAGCCTGGGACGGGTCTGGGGGCCCAAGGCCGTCGGCGCCGTGCGGCTGCACGTCGCCTTGCGCGAAGCCAGCACGGCCTGCGAACTCGACTGGTGGGTCGGATTTTCTTCGACGTCGTCGCTGCTGGGTGCGCCAGGGCAGGTGGCATACGCCACCGCCAGCGCCTGGCTGGACGCCCTGGTCGCCTGGCGGCGGGCTTGCGGTCTGCCGGCGACCACGATCAACTGGGGTCAGTGGTCCGACATCGGGGTCGCCCGCTCGCTGACGTTCAGCGCGCTGGATCCCATCACCCCGGCCGAAGGGATCGAGGCCCTGGAGGCAGTGCTGGCCGACGGCCTCAGCCGGGTGGGGGTAACCCGGCTGCGGTTGGACCGCGGCGCGGCCGCCTTCCCGGAAATCTCCCAGCTCGGGTATTTCGCCGCCCTGGCCGACGAGTTGGAACTCGGCGGCGCTGACGACGACTGGGCCGGGCCCGGCGCGCTTCGCGAGATGGACGTCGCGGAAGCCGGCCGAGTTGCCACCGCACGGCTGGGCGAACGCATCCTGGCGATCATGGGCTATCCCGAAGGCAGCGCCATCGACGCCCACAAGCCACTGACGGACCTGGGCCTGGACTCACTGATGGCGGTGCGGATCCGCAACACCGTCCGGGGCGATTTCGAGGTGGAACCGCCGGTGGCACTGCTGCTGCAGGGCGCAACGCTGGCCGACCTGACGGCCGACCTCCTCCGCCGGCTTGACCTGGGCGGACCGGACCAGAGCGGTGCGGCCGACGATACCGGCGGTGTCCGGACCCGTGCCCAGCAGCGCGCCGCAGCGCGGCAGCGGGCCGCGGCCCGGCGCAAGGTGGGGGGCCGAGTGTGACGGGCAACGACGAACCCATGCCGACGACCGCTATCGCGGTGATCGGCATGGCCGGGCGATTTCCCGGCGCCAACACCCTGTCGGCGTTCTGGAATAACCTGCGCAACGGCGTCGAGTCGATCGTCGACGTCTCCGAGGAAGATCTGCTGGCCGCCGGCATCGGCGAGAAGGTGCTGGCGAACCACTCCTACGTGCGGCGCGCCGCGCTGCTGGACGGGATCGACGAGTTCGACGCAGCCTTCTTCGGCCTCACGCCGCAGGCCGCGAAGATGATGGACCCGCAGCACCGGCTGTTCCTGCAGTGCACATGGCATGCGCTGGAAGACGCCGGCTACGACCCGGCGCGGATCGACGGTGCGGTCGGCGTGTTCGGCACCAGCACCACCAGCGGGTACCTGCTGTACAACCTGATGTCGCACAGCGACCCGAACACCGTCATCGGGCAGGGCGTCACCTTCGAGATGGTCAACCTCTCGCTGAACAACGACAAGGACTACCTGGCCACCCGGGTGGCCCACCAGCTCAACCTGCGCGGCCCCGCCCTGTCGGTGCAGACCGCCTGCTCGTCGGCGCTGGTCGCGGTGCACCTGGCCTGCCAG
>NZ_JBYCKY010000053.1:0-2617 GCF_057473605.1 Mycobacterium sp. TH-M82
TGTTGCCGATGCCCGACACCACAGTTTGGTCCAGCAGCTGACGTTTGATCTCAGAATGCTTGCGCCGCAACACGCCCACGACCGCTTCGGCGTCGAAGCGAGGGTCCAGGGGGTCGCGGGCCAGGTGCGCGACGGGTACCGGCACCATGCTGCCGTCCACGGTGGCGAGGTCCGCGAGCAGCCAGCCGCCGAAGGTGCGCTGGTCGACGAAGCTCAGTGCGGTCCCGTCGTCGAGCCGCGCGGTGATACGCAGGTGGTTGGCGTTCGGCGCGGAGTCCTGTGCACCCAGCAGCATCTGGCCGCTCATGCCCAGGTGCACGACCAGAGCTTCATTGTCGAGTCCGTTCAGCAACAACCACAGGTATTTGCCGCGCCGGCCGGTGCCGCTGATTCGCGCACCCAAAAGCCGTCCGGTCAGGTCGGCGGGGCCGGCGCGGTGGCGGCGCACCGCGCGGGGGTGATGCACCCGTACCGCGGTGACGGTCCGGCCCACCACGTGGTCGGCCAGGCCACGCCGCACCACCTCGACCTCGGGCAGTTCGGGCATCTAGGTCACGCGCGGTAGAGAGCGTCCAGCGCGTTCCATGCCGCTGACGCCGCTTTCTGTTCGGCTTCTTTCTTGGTGCGGCCCACACCGGTCCCGTATTGGGTCTTCGTCACCAGCACTACCGCGGTGAATTCCCTGTCGTGGTCCGGGCCGGTCGAGGTGACCGCGTACGACGGCACGCCCAGTCCGCGGGCTGCGGTCAACTCCTGCAGGCTGGTCTTCCAGTCCAGCCCGGCCCCCAGCGTGGCCGCCGTGTCCAGCAGTTCGCCGAACAGCCGCAGGATCACCTCGCGTGCGGTGTCCATCCCGTGCTGCAGGTAGACCGCGCCCAGCAGCGATTCCATCCCGTCAGCCAGGATGGAAGATTTATCGGTCCCGCCGGTGTTGACCTCGCCGCGGCCCAGCAGCAGGTGCGCACCCAGCCCGTCGCCGGTCAGCTCTCGTGCCACGTCGGCCAGCGCAGCGGTGTTGACCACGCTGGCACGCAGTTTAGCCAGGTCACCTTCGGGTCGGTCCGGGTGGCGGCGAAACAACTCGTCGGTGATGACCAGGCCGAGCACGGCGTCGCCGAGGAACTCCAGCCGTTCGTTGGTGGGCAGCCCCCCGTGCTCGTAGGCGTAGCTGCGATGGGTGACCGCCAGCGTGAGCAGTTCGTCGGGCAGGTCGACACCGAGCGCGTCGAGTATGGCTTGCCGGGGTCTACTCACCGTTCGCCGTCCCCGCGCTCTGCCAGACCCGACATTGCAGCCAGTTTGGCCCAGCGCGGATCGATCTGGTCGTGGTGATGCCCGGCGTCGGCATCAGCGAGCGGAACACCGCAATCGGGGCAGAGTCCGGGGCAGTCCGGCCGGCACAGCGGTGACAGCGGCAGCGCCAGCCCGACCGCGTCGACGATGGCCTGCTCCAGGTCCACCGTGTCATCAACGACACGGCCCACCTCGTCCCCTTCCGTGGTGGCGTCGGTCGCGCTGTCCGGATAGGCGAACAGCTCGGTCAGCGCCACCTCGACCCGGCCGGTCAGTGGTGTCAGGCACCGCGCGCACTCACCGGTTGTGGCTGCGGCTACCGGCCCGGTCACCAGGACGCCCTCGCACACCGACTCCACCTGCAGGTCCAGGTCGAGAGTTGCGCCCGCGGGTATCGCCTCCAGGTCAAGGCCGATGCGCGACGGGCTGGGCACCCGGCGGCGCACCGACAGCGCGTCGCCCGGCCGCCGGCCCAGCCGGGCGACGTCGACGACAAGTGGCGAGGGTGGGCATCGCTGTGTCCTCGTGCTCGCACGCCTCGCCATAGCCGCGATTCTACGGCGCTCGCGGTGGTGAACTGCGGCTACCGCGTTGCGTAGTCGTGGGTTCCGGCGGCGGTGCGCAGCTGGTGGCGGCCGCGGTTGACGGAACGCAAGGTGCCGTTGAGGAACTCCTCGAACTCGGCCAGCTTGGAATCGACGTAGATATCGCATTCACCGCGCATCCTGTCGGCCTCGGCGTGCGCCGAGTCGATCAGCCGGGTGGCCTCCGCGTTGGCCGAGGCCACCACCTCGGTCTGCGACACCAGTCGCTGCTGCTCCTTGATGCCCTCCTGCACGGCCTTTTCGTAGGCGAGGTTTCCGTTCTCGACGAGTCGGTCGCATTCGGCCTGGGCGCGGCTGACGTTGGCCTCGTAATCGCGCTTGGCGGTCGCCGAGAGGCGGGCGGCTTCGTCGTGGGCTCCGGCGAGCATCTGCTCGCTGTGCTGGCGGCCCTCGGCCACCATCCGGTCGGCGTGTGCCTTGGCGTCAGCCAGCAGCCGGTCGGCCTCGGCGCGGGCGTGGTTGAGCATCGACTCCGCTTCGGTAGTCGCGCTGCCCACCATCGAGTCCGCGTGCTCCTTGGCCTCGTGCAGCATGGAATCACGTGCGTCGAGCACGTCCTGGGCGTCATCCAGTTCGCCCGGGATGGCGTCCTTGATGTCGTCGATCAGTTCCAGCACGTCGCCGCGGGGCACCACGCAACCCGCCGTCATCGGCACGCCACGCGCTTCTTCGACAATGGCGCCCAATTCGTCAAGCGCTTCGAACACTCGGTACACGGC
>NZ_JBYCKY010000054.1:0-4342 GCF_057473605.1 Mycobacterium sp. TH-M82
CGCGCCGCGACCGCGGCCGCCGAAATGAAGCAGGCCTGAAAAGCCAGGGTCCGCACCATCAGGTCGCGACCCATCACCAGCTGCGCGCGCAGCACCGCGCGGTGCGGTCGCACCGTCACCCGTTCGGCCAACAGCGCGCGGCCGAACAGCAGCGCAGCCAGCCACTGCCCCGCCAAATTGGCGGCGGCCGACCCGGTCAGCCCCAGGTGCGGCAACCCCAGCCAGCCGTACACCAGCAGCGGACACAACAGGGCCGACAAACCGAACCCGGCGACCACGTAATGCAGTGGCCGGACGGTGTCCTGCACCCCGCGCAGCCAGCCGTTGCCAGCCAGTGACAGCAGGATCGCCGGGGCCCCCAGGATCGCGATCCGCAACCACCGCAACGCCGCGTCGGCGATCTCTGCACCTGATTGGCCGCCTGCGATGGCCGACACCAGCGGCACCGCAGCAGCCTGCACCACCACGACGATCAGCGCGCCCAGACCTAACGCCAGCCAGGTCGCCTGTACGCCTTCGGCCACCGCCGAGGCGCGGTCGCCGGCGCCGAAGTAACGTGCCGACCGGGCCGTCGTGCCATAGGACAAAAACGTCAGGTCGGAACCGACCAGGCCGAGGATCAGCCCGCCGATGGCCAGCCCGGCCAGAGCTAGCGCGCCCAACCTGCCGACCACCGCGGTGTCGAACAGCAGATACAGCGGTTCGGCGGCGAGCACCCCCAGCGCCGGTAGCGCCAGCGCCGCGATGTGCCGACTACCGGCGGACCTGTCCGTCATCCGCACCATCCTTCGCGGGCGTGCGCAAACCCGGTCTGCCATCAGCGTGTCGCACCGCAGACACGCACGCTCACGCGAAGAACCGCCTCAGCCGAGCGCAGCGACCAACGCCGCCACCACGTCTGCGGCGACGCCGGTGGTCGAGTACCCGGCGGCGAGCTGATGTCCTCCACCTCCGAATGATGACGCCGCCGTCGTCAGATCCACCGCGGACTTGGCTCGCATCGACACCGACCAGCACCCCGGCTCGACCTCTTTGAACACCGCCGCCACTTCGGCCTGCTCGGTGGTGCGCACGATGTCGATGATGCTCTCCACGTCCTCGAAGCGCGCCCCGCTCCACTCCCGGTTGTCGACCACCGCGTAGACCAACCCGCGCCCGCCGACCGCGTCGGGCAGCAGCTGCGCCGAAGACAGCACCCGCGACAGCATCGACATCCAGGCGAATGGGTGGGTGTCCAGCAAAGTCCGGCTGATGCCGGCGTTGTTCACGCCGATCTCCACCAGCCGGGCCGCCAACCGGTGTCCACGAGCGCTGGCCCACCGGAACGACCCGGTGTCGGCGGCCAGCCCGGCGTAAAGGCAGTGCGCCACCGCGAGGTCGAGTGGCTTGCCCCACGCGTCGATCAACTCAGCCACCAACATCGTGGTCGAATCCGCGGACGGGTCAACGAAATTCACCGTACCAAACATCTGGTTCGAAGCGTGGTGGTCGATCACCAGCAGCTCGCGCGCCGAGTCGGCCAGATCACGCAGACCGCCGAGCCGGTTGAAACTCGGAATGTCGACCGTCACCACCAGTTCGGCGTCGCGGCGGATCACATCGGGGCTAACCAGCAACCTGCCACCGGGTAACGACTGCAGCGACCGCGGCAGCGTCGCCGGATCGGAGAAGCCGACCTGGACAGCTTTGCCGCAGCCGTCGAGCACCAGCGCCAGCGCCAGCCCCGCACCGATGGTGTCGGCGTCGGGATGAACGTGGCAGACCACCGCGACCGTGCCAGCCGCAGACACCAACTCGGCGGCACCGGCGGCGTCGACACGTACCCCCACCGCCGCCGACTCAGCCGCCACCACTGCCTCCTGAGTCCCCCGTGCCCGATGGCCCGACTCCTCCGCCGACCGTTTCACGGTCCGCATCGTCGTCGGGCAGACTCACCCGGTACGGGTTGGCCTCTCCCACCGGTTGGGCACCCTCGCGCATCCGAGCCAGATCGGCATCGGCGGCCTGGGCGGCGGCCAGCAGCTCATCCATCCGGTGTGCGGTGTCGGGCACCGTGTCCCGGATGAAGGTCAGCGTCGGAGTGAATCGCACCCCGGTCCCGGCGCCGACCCTGCAGCGCAGCACACCCTTGGCTCCTTCCAGGGCCGCAGCGGCTCCGGCGTAGTCAGGGTCGTCGTCCAGGGTGCGGCCCAGCACCGTGTAGTACACAGTGGCGTCGTGCAAATCAGCGGTCACCCTGGCGTCGGTGACGGTCACCCCGGCCAGCCGCGGATCCTTGATCTCGTACTCGATCACCGAGGCGACGATGGTGGAGATCCGTTTGGCCAGCCGCCGTGCGCGGGCCGGGTCAGCCATCGTTAGGTCCGTTCCTTTTGCACTAGCTCGTAGGTCTCGATGACGTCGCCTTCCTTGATGTCGGAGTAGTTCAGCGTCAGGCCGCACTCGTAGCCGTCGCGGACCTCGGTGACGTCGTCTTTTTCCCGGCGCAGCGAGGCCACCGTGAGGTTCTCGGCAACCACGACGCTGTCGCGCAGCAGCCGCGCCTTGGCGTTGCGGCGCATCACGCCGGAGGTGACCAGGCAGCCGGCGATGTTACCGATCTTCGAGGAACGGAACAGCGCGCGGATCTCGGCGCGGCCCAGCTCGACCTCTTCGTAGATGGGTTTGAGCAGGCCGCGCAGCGCCTTCTCGATCTCGTCGATGGCCTGGTAGATCACCGAGTAGTAGCGGATCTCGACGCCCTCGCGGTTGGCCAGCTCGGTGGCCTTGCCCTCAGCGCGCACGTTGAACCCGATGATGATCGCGTCGGACGCCGACGCCAGATTGACGTTTGTCTCGGTGATGCCACCGACACCGCGGTCGATCACCCGCAGCGCGACCTCGTCGTCGACCTGGATGCCCATCAGCGCCCCTTCCAGCGCCTCGACGGTGCCGGCGTTGTCGCCTTTGAGGATCAGGTTCAGCTGGCTGGTTTCCTTGAGCGCCGAATCCAGGTCCTCCAGGCTGATGCGCTTGCGCGAACGCGCCGCCATGGCGTTGCGCTTGCGGGCGCTGCGCTTGTCGGCGATCTGGCGGGCGATCCGGTCCTCGTCGACAACCAGCAGGTTGTCGCCGGCACCGGGCACCGACGTGAAGCCGATGACCTGTACCGGCCGCGACGGCAGCGCAGAATCGACGTCCTCACCGTATTCATCCAGCATGCGGCGGACCCGACCGTAGGCGTCGCCGGCGACGACCGAGTCTCCGACATGCAGGGTGCCGCGCTGCACCAGCACGGTGGCCACCGGCCCGCGACCGCGGTCCAGGTGCGCCTCGATCGCCACCCCCTGAGCCTCCATGTCCGGGTTGGCCCGCAGGTCCAGGGCGGCGTCGGCGGTAAGCAGCACCGCCTCCTCCAGCGCCTCGATGTTGGTGCCCTGCTTGGCCGAAATATCGACGAACATGGTTTCGCCGCCGAATTCCTCTGGTACCAAACCGTATTCGGTGAGCTGGCCGCGGATCTTGGCCGGATCTGCACCCTCCTTGTCGATCTTGTTGACCGCCACCACGATCGGCACATCGGCCGCCTGGGCGTGGTTGATGGCCTCCACGGTCTGGGGCATCACGCCGTCATCGGCGGCGACCACCAGGATTGCGATGTCGGTGGCCTTGGCACCGCGGGCACGCATCGCGGTGAACGCCTCGTGACCCGGGGTGTCGATGAAGGTGATCAGCCGGTCGGTGTCGTCGAAGCAGAGCGACACCTGATAGGCACCGATGTGCTGGGTGATGCCGCCGGCTTCGGCCTCACGGACCTTCGCGTTGCGGATGGTGTCCAGCAGTCGGGTCTTGCCGTGGTCGACGTGGCCCATCACGGTCACCACCGGCGGGCGGACCTGGAGGTCCTCCTCGCTGCCCTCGTCCTCGCCATACCTCAGGTCGAAAGACTCCAGCAGCTCGCGGTCCTCGTCCTCGGGGGACACGACCTGCACGTTGTAGTTCATCTCGCTGCCCAGCAACTCGAGGGTCTCGTCGCCGACCGACTGGGTGGCGGTGACCATCTCACCGAGGTTGAACAGCGCCTGCACCAGCGCGGCGGGGTTGGCATCGATCTTCTCGGCGAAGTCGGACAGCGAGGCGCCGCGCGCCAGCCGGATCGTCTCGCCGTCGCCATGCGGCAATCGCACGCCGCCGACCACCGGCGCCTGCATCGAGTCGTATTCCTGACGCTTCTGCCGCTTGGACTTGCGGCCGCGTTTCGGCGCACCGCCCGGGCGGCCGAACGCCCCCGCGGCGCCGCCGCGCTGACCCGGGCGGCCACCGGGCCGACCGCGGTAGCCGGTGCCCGCCGGTGCGGCGCCGC
>NZ_JBYCKY010000055.1:0-1704 GCF_057473605.1 Mycobacterium sp. TH-M82
GGGAGGCCCAGTCGGCGTTCGGGGACCCGACGGTCTATCTGGAACAGGCGGTGATCAACCCGCGCCACATCGAGGTGCAGATCCTCGCCGACGCCCACGGCAACGTGGTGCACCTCTACGAGCGGGACTGCAGCGTGCAGCGCCGCCACCAGAAGGTCGTCGAGCTGGCACCGGCGCCGAACCTGGCGCCGGCATTGCGGGAGAAGGTCTGCGGCGACGCGGTCGCCTTCGCCCGGCGCATCGGCTACAGCTGCGCGGGCACCGTGGAGTTCCTGCTCGACGAGCGCGGCCACCATGTGTTCATCGAGATGAACCCGCGGATTCAGGTGGAGCACACCGTCACCGAGGAGATCACCGACGTCGACCTGGTCTCGTCGCAGCTGCGCATCGCCGCCGGGGAGACGCTGGACGACCTGGGCTTGCGACAGCAGGCGATAACACCGCGCGGCGCGGCGCTGCAGTGCCGGATCACCACCGAGGATCCGGCCAACGGTTTCCGGCCGGACACCGGCCGGATCAGCGCCTATCGCAGCCCCGGCGGGGCAGGCATCCGGCTGGACGGCGGCACCCATCTGGGCGCCGAGATCAGTGCGCACTTCGACTCGATGCTGGTCAAACTGACCTGCCGGGGAAGGGATTTCACCACCACGGTGAACCGGGCCAGGCGCGCGATTGCCGAGTTCCGCATCCGCGGCGTGGCTACGAACATCCCCTTCCTGCAAGCGGTTCTCGACGATCCGGACTTTGCCGCCGGCCGGATCACCACGTCGTTCATCGAAGAGCGACCGCACCTGCTGACCGCACGCTCGTCGGCCGATCGCGGCACCAAGATCTTGAACTACCTGGCCGACGTCACCGTCAACGCCCCGCACGGGTCGAGGCCGTCGGCGGTGTACCCGACAGACAAGCTGCCCAGGTTGTCTGAGGCCGATCTGGCTGTGGCGCCGCCGCCGGGCTCCAAGCAGCGGCTGGCTCAGCTCGGCCCGGAAGGTTTCGCCCGCTGGTTGCGGACGTCGTCGGCTGTCGGTGTCACCGAGACGACGTTTCGCGACGCGCATCAGTCGCTACTGGCCACCCGGCTACGCACCAGCAGCCTGCTCGACGTAGCGCCGTACATCGCCCGGATGACCCCACAGCTGCTGTCCATCGAGTGCTGGGGCGGAGCGACCTACGATGTGGCGCTGCGGTTTTTGAAGGAGGACCCGTGGGAGCGACTGGCCGCGATGCGCGAGGCGCTGCCCAACATCTGTCTGCAGATGCTGCTGCGGGGACGCAATACGGTCGGCTACACGCCGTATCCGGAACTGGTGACGTCGGCGTTCGTGGCGGAGGCCACCGCCACCGGGATCGACATCTTCCGGATCTTCGACGCGCTCAACAACGTCGCCTCGATGCGCCCGGCGATCGACGCGGTGCGCCAAACCAGCTGCGCGATAGCCGAAGTCGCGATGTGCTACACCGGCGACATGTCCGACCCACACGAGCGCCTCTACACCCTGGACTACTACCTCGAACTGGCCGAACAGATCGTCGACGCGGGTGCGCACGTGCTGGGCATCAAGGACATGGCTGGCCTGCTGCGGCCGCCGGCGGCCACCGCGCTGGTGAGCGCGCTGCGCAGCCGCTTCGACCTGCCGGTGCACGTGCACACCCACGACACCCCCGGCGGGCAGCTGGCAACCTATGTGGCGGCCTGGCGCGCCG
>NZ_JBYCKY010000056.1:0-7845 GCF_057473605.1 Mycobacterium sp. TH-M82
TGGCGGTGTCGGAGGTCAACCAGCTCGTCGACCGGTTCTTCGAGGCCCGCAAGATGATGTCGTCGATGATGGGCGGGATGGGCATCCCGGGGCTGGGCCGCAAGAGCGCGACCCGCAAAAACAACAGAGCCAAAGGCAGAGGCAAGAGCAAGAAAGGCAAGAACGCCAAAAAGACGGTGCGCAACCCGCTCGGCGCGGGACTGCCGGCCGGGTTCCCGGACCTGTCGCAGCTGCCCGCGGGACTCGACGAGCTGCCGCCCGCGCTGGCCGATCTGGACGGTCTGGGTGGTCTCGATCTGTCCAAACTGAACTTTCCCGGCCAGAAGTAGCCCGCGTGCGACTGCACGTGCGCGGCCGTGGCCTGCCCGACGAGGCCCCGGTCCAGTACTGGATCGTCGACGGGCGGATCAGCGTCGAGCCCATCGCGGATACCGACACCGTGTTTGACGGCGGCTGGATTCTGCCCGGGCTGGTCGACGCGCACTGCCACGTCGGGATCGGGCCGTCCGGCGCGGTCACCCTCGACGAGGCGGTGGTCCAGGCCGAAACCGAACGCGACGTCGGCGCGCTGCTGCTGCGCGACTGTGGCTCACCGATCGACACCCGTTCCCTGGACGATCGCGACGACCTGCCGCGCATCATCCGCGCCGGCCGGCACCTGGCCCGGCCCAAGCGCTACATCCCCGGGTTGGCGATCGACATCGACGACCAGGCGGCGCTGCCCGACGCGGTCGCGATGCAGGCCCGCCACTCCGACGGGTGGGTCAAGCTGATCGGCGACTGGATCGACCGCGGCGCCGGCGACCTGGCGCCGCTGTGGTCCGACGACGCGTTGCGGGCCGCCGTCGACGCGGCGCACGCGCACGGTGCCCGGGTCACCGCGCACGTGTTCGGCGAGGATGCGTTGCCCGGGCTGATCGCCGCCGGCATCGACTGCATCGAGCACGGCAGTGGTATCACCGATGCCGTCATCGAGTTGATGTTGGCGCACGGCACAGCGCTGGTCCCGACGCTGATCAATACCGAGAACTTCGGCAGCATCGCCGACTCGGCCTCCAAGTATCCGGCCTACGCACAGCACATACGCAGCCTGTACGCCAGCTGCCGGTCCCGGATCACCGCCGCGCGCGAGGCCGGGGTTCCCATCTATGCGGGCACCGACGCCGGCGGCATGATCACCCACGGCCGGATCGCCGACGAGGTGGAGGCGCTGAAGGGTATCGGTATGAGTGCCACCGAGGCACTGGGTGCGGCTTGCTGGGACGCCCGGCGCTGGCTGGGCCGGCCCGGGTTGCAGCACGGCGCACCAGCCGACCTGTTGTGCTTCGCCGAAGACCCGCGAAGCTCCCCGGCGGTGCTGACCAGTCCCGATCTGGTGATGCTGCGCGGCCGGGTGTACCGGGGTCGGTGTTGATGACGCCGTGTCGTTGGGCGGCTGTCGCCGGCTGAAACGACGTCCGAGTGGGTCACGACCGTGCAACCTCGACCGTCTCGAAGTCGGACTTGGCCGCGCCGCAGGCCAGCAGCACCAGGCGTCGGGAATCTGATCCCATGGCGTGCTGGGCGGAAATCCTTCCCCGGGGTCGGCCGCCCGGACTACCGAACAGCTGCCCGAGCAACTGCGCCCGGCCGCCGGTCACTGCGCTGAGCTGAGTCGCAGTTGCATCGCACCTACAGTGCGTCTAGCGCGCCTACAGCTGGCCTAGAGAATTCCGACGCCGGCCTGGGGATTCTGCGCGAACCCCCAGTCCAGCAGGGTGGCAGCCTGGTCCCAGTAGGTCGGGCCACCCTCGTGGATCAGCCCGTACATCAACGCGATGACCAGCCGCCGGCCGTCGCGTGCGGCCGCACCGACGAACGTCTTGCGAGCGGCGTTGGTGAACCCGGTCTTGCCGCCGAACGCTCCCGGATACCGATGCAGAAACTCGTCCTGGTTGACGATCGGGTGCTCACCCTGATCATCCCGGCCGCCGGGAAACATCGCCGACGGCGCGGCGGTGATCTCGGCGAACACCGGGTTGGCCAGTGCCGCCCGGAAGATCACCGCCAGGTCGTGCGGGGTGGACTGGCCGGGCCCGTCGGGGCCGTCCAGCCCGGACGGGGTGGTGGCATGGGTGTCGGTCGTGCCGATCTCGGCGGCCTTGGCGTTCATCTTCGTCACCGCGGTGTCGAATCCGCCCAGCATGTCGGCCAGCGTGTTGGCGGCGTCGTTGCCCGACACCAGCAGCACGCCGTCGAGCAGCTGACGGGCGGTGTAGCTGCGGCCGGGTTCGACACCCACGCAGCTGCACTCGACCTGGGTGTCGGCGGGAGTGGCGATCACGGTGGAATCGAGGTCGAGTTCGTCGAGAGCCACCAGCGCCAGCAACACCTTGATCGTGCTCGCAGGCGGGTGCGCCGCGTAGCCGTCCCGCTCGGCGAGGACCTCCCCGCTGTCCAGGTCGGCCACAATCCAGGCGGGCGCCGGCCCATCCGGGATCGGCATCGATCCCGCAGGTTGCGAGATGTCCGCGCACGCGGCGGGGGGCTGGATGGGCTGCAGACCGAGCACACCGGCGATCCCGGTCAGGGCGATTAGGCCGGCCGAGACACCCGCGACGAACTTGCGCATGGTCGCTGAGCCTAACGCCGGTCCCCGATCGTGTTCAATCAAAGCATGTTGAGCCTGGCCGAAATCTCCGACCGGTTGGAGATCCAGCAGCTGCTGATCGACTACTCCACCGCCATCGACCGACGCCGATTCGACGACCTCGACGCGGTATTCACCCCGGACGCCTACATCGACTACCGCGCGATGGGTGGTATCGACGGCCATTACCCACAGGTGAAGGCCTGGCTGGCCGAGGTGCTGCCTAACTTCGCCAACTACGCGCACATGCTGGGACTTCCGTCGATCCGGGTCACCGGCGATTCGGCTACCGCGCGTACCTTCTGCTTCAACCCGATGGTTTTCGCATCTGACAATTCCGATACTTCCGGGAAACCCGCCACCATGTTGTTGGGGCTCTGGTACGACGACGAATTCGTTCGCACCCCCGACGGCTGGCGGATGTCCCGGCGCGTCGAGGTGAAGTGCTTCGACCGGATCGTATGATTCGCCGGGGCTGGCCCGCCGGAATTGGCCGCTGACGCCGGTGCGGCTAGACTGGGCCGCTGTCCGCTGCGCGACCCTGCCGTTTCGGGTGTCGCTCGGCGGGTCAGACACGCGAGGCAAAACCGGGTCCGGGCAACCTGCCCGGACCGCTGAATTGCTGCGTGACGCCACAGGAGAATTCGCGTAATCATGGCTGTGAAGATCAAGCTCACGCGGCTCGGAAAGATCCGCGACCCGCAGTACCGCATCGCTGTTGCCGATGCACGTACCCGCCGCGACGGCCGCGCCATCGAGGTCATCGGCCGCTACCACCCGAGGGAAGAGCCGAGCCTCATCGAGATCAACTCCGAGCGTGCTCAGTACTGGCTTTCGGTCGGCGCCCAGCCCACCGAACCGGTGCTCAAGCTGCTGAAGATCACCGGAGACTGGCAGAAGTTCAGAGGCTTGCCCGGTGCCGAGGGCAGGTTGAAGGTCGCCGCACCCAGGCCGAGCAAGCTGGACCTGTTCAACGCCGCGCTGGCCCAAGTCGAAGGCAGTCCCGACACCGAGGCCAGCACGCCGAAGAAGAAGAAGGCGCCCGTCAAGAAGGCGGCCAAGAAGGACGCCAAGAAGGACGCCAAGAAGGACGAAGCGGCCGAGGAGGATGCGATCGCTGAGTTCGATGCCACGGCAGAGGCCGGCGCCCCTGAACCGGCCACTGAACCGGCTACCGAGAGCTGACCCGGCGATGAGCACCGTTGTGGTGGACGCCGTCGATCATCTGGTTCGAGGCATCGTCGACAATCCCGACGATGTGCGAATCGACATGGTGACCAACCGGCGCGGACGCACCGTCGAAATCCAGGTCCATCCCGACGATCTGGGCAAGGTGATCGGCCGTGGCGGACGCACCGCCACTGCATTGCGCACCCTGGTATCCGGCATCGGCGGGCGCGGCATCCGTGTCGACGTGGTGGACACCGACCGGTAGTCAACCCGCTCGTGGAGCGCTGATGGAGCTGACCGTCGGGCGTGTGCTGAAGGCGCACGGCACCGCGGGCGAGGTCGTCGTCGAAGTCCGCACCGACGACCCCGAAGTCCGGTTCGCGCCGGGGGCAACATTGCTCGCCGAGGGCCACGATAAACAGCGGCGCGGCTACGTTGTCGAGGCGGTGCGCGAGCACGGCGCGCGGCTGCTGCTGCGGCTGGCCGGGGTGGCCGACCGCGGCGCTGCCGAAGCACTGCGCGGCAGCGTGTTCGTGATCGACTCGGCTGACCTGCCGCCGATCGCCGACCCGGATACCTTCTATGACCATCAACTGGAAGGCCTTCGGGTGCAAACTATTTCAGGTGAGGAGATCGGATCCATCACCGAGGTGCTGCACACCGCCGCCGGTGAACTGCTGACGGTGCGCCGATCTGCCGGCGACGAGCTGTTGGTGCCGTTCGTTGCCGAGATCGTGACATCGGTGTCGCTCGACGACGGCATTGTCGAGATCGACCCGCCCGATGGCCTGCTGGAGCTTAGGGCATAGTGCGGATGGCCATGAAAATCGACGTTGTGACGATCTTCCCTGGCTACCTGGAGCCGCTGCGACAGTCATTGCCGGGCAAGGCGATCGATTCCGGGGTTGTCGAGCTGCGGGTGCACGACCTGCGGTGCTGGACGCATGACGTGCACCGCTCGGTCGACGACACACCGTACGGCGGTGGCCCGGGGATGGTGATGAAGGCTCCGGTCTGGGGCGAGGCGCTCGATGAGATATGTTCACCGCAGACACTTCTGGTCGTCCCCAGCCCGGCCGGCAGGCTGTTCACCCAGGCCACCGCACGACGGTGGACCGGTGAAGGCCATTTGGTGATCGCCTGCGGTCGTTACGAAGGCATCGATCAGCGGGTCGTCGAGGACGCCGCGCGGCGGAGGCGGGTGGAGGAGTTCTCCATCGGTGACTATGTGCTGCCCGGCGGGGAGTCCGCGGCCCTGGTGATGATCGAGGCGGTGCTTCGGCTGATTCCCGAGGTGCTGGGCAATCCGCTGTCGCACCATGACGATTCACACTCACCGGGCCGCGACGGACTGCTCGAAGGGCCCAGCTACACCCGACCGCAGACTTGGCGGGGCCTGCAGGTGCCCGAAGTGCTGCTCTCCGGCGACCATGCGCGGATCACGGCCTGGCGGGACGCGGCTGCACTGCAGAGAACCCGGGAACGTCGACCGGATCTGCTGGGCTGAAGCTCAGATCCGCCCGTCGGGGAATACCGTCCGGACAGCCCGGGTGATCGTCGCCCGCGCGGTGGCGTCGTCAGTCGGCTGCAGGGACTCGATCACCACCACGTAACGGCGATTCGGGCCGACCACCCCCGTCGACAAATGCATCCAGCTGCTGCCGATGCAGCACATCCAGCCCTGCTTGACCGCTACCGACTCGGCGTACACGCCTTCGGGGATGCCGAACCGCTGTGGGTAGCCGTCGATTCCGACCGGGGTGGAGCGGGCCAGGTCGTTGATGATGATGTTGGCCCGATCCGCCGGCAGGCCACCGGACCCGTCGAGCAGCATGTCGTAGTAGTGCGCCAGGTCAGGTGCTGTGCTGATGGTGTTCCACCAGGCGCCGTTGGACGGTGGTGCGGTGGCCGACAGCCCGTACCGAGCCGCGACCCGGCTGACGATCGCATTCTCACCGCCCAGGTTCCAGAATTTCTCCGCGGCCCCGTCGTCGGAGGACCGGAGCATGTCGTCCAGCGCGGCTAGGTCATCGTCGGACAGATCGCCGCGCGCCCGGGGCTCGCGCAGCAGCAGATCGTCGGCGATGAAGAGCTTGGCCACTGACGCGATGGCGATGGTCTGGGTGTTGCCGTTGGTAGCCATCTGGTGGGTGGCCCGGTCGAGCACCGCCATCGAGATGGTGGCACCGTCGGCGGCGGCTTCCGCGGTGGCCTGCTGCATGCGGGCTTCGAGCGTGTCCAATGCGGTGGCCGAGTGCATGGCCGGAGCCCGGGGTGCGTCGATCGCTGTGGCCACCGGTGTGACGGCCGTGACCCGCGGCGGTGGTGCCGGCGCGTCCACACCGTATCTGCCATAGACTTTCTCGTCACACCCGAACAGCACCGTCGACATCACCATGATGACGGTCAGGAAGAGCATCGACGGTCGCGTGCGCATAGGCCTCCTCGACATGCGTAACGCAAACACCCAAGTGGACGGCTCGCACTGTCGGCGGCCCGCGGACAGATTACCGTGCGCTCATCCGGCTCGTGCGGTTAGCTCTCAGCTCTACCATGCGTGCCGCCGCTGCGGTAGTAGCAGCTGCGGCGATTTCCGCGATTTCACTTGCGCGCACGCCGTCTGGCACAATTGAGCGGTTGTCCGGCAGCTATTCGGCGGATCGGCGGTGGACCGGCAGCTGTCGGCGCCCTGCTACCCGGCACGCGTTGTGCCCGAACCCGTCGACTCGGCGACCGTCGGCCCACCCCGCGAGAGCACACCTGGAGGACCGGAGAACATGAACACGCTCGACTTTGTCGACAAGGCGTCGCTGCGCGACGACATCCCGGCCTTCGGGCCCGGTGACACCGTCAACGTGCACGTGAAGGTGATTGAGGGCGCCAAGGAACGCATCCAGGTGTTCAAGGGGGTGGTGCTCCGGCGTCAGGGCAGTGGCGTCCGCGAGACGTTCACGGTGCGCAAGGAGAGCTACGGCGTCGGTGTGGAGCGCACCTTCCCGGTTCATTCGCCGAATATCGACCACATCGACGTGGCAGTCCGTGGTGATGTCCGCCGCGCCAAGCTGTATTACCTGCGCGAGTTGCGCGGCAAGAAAGCCAAGGTCAAGGAGAAGCGCTGACAGCGGTGGCGCCTGCCATCCGTCTGGCCCATCTGTTTCGGGGCGCCGTCGGCGCCCTTGCTGCCGTGACTACCCTGACTTCGTGACCGAAACCACGGACCCGTCAGCCGAGAACCGTCCCGAGGGCGCCCAGGCAGAGCTTGGGGCAGCTGCTGAGCAGGCGATAATCCCGGCGATCCCGGCGACCCCGGACGACCCGGAAACCTCCGCCGGCCAGGCCGCGCCGGAGGAGACCAAGCACTCGGCGCTGCGTGAGACGGTGGTCCTGGTGTCGATCGCGGTGCTGCTTTACTATGTGACGCTGACCTTCGTGGCACGGCCATACCTCATCCCGTCGGAATCCATGGAACCCACCCTGCACGGCTGCCCCGGGTGTGTCGGAGACCGCATCATGGTCGACAAGCTCAGCTACCGGTTCTCATCGCCGCAGCCCGGTGATGTCATCGTCTTCCGCGGCCCGCCGTCCTGGAGCATCGGTTACCGGTCGATCCGTTCGCACAACACCGCGGTGCGCTGGCTGCAAAACACGCTGTCCTTCGTCGGCTTCGTGCCACCCGACGAGAATGACCTGGTCAAGCGGGTTATCGCGGTCGGTGGCCAAACGGTACAGTGCCGTAACGACACCGGGCTGACCGTCGACGGCAAGCCGCTGCACGAGCCGTACCTGAACCCGGTCACCATGATGGCCGACCCGATGGCCTACCCGTGCCTGGGCAGGGAGTTCGGGCCGGTGACCGTTCCACCCGGTCGGCTGTGGGTGATGGGCGACAACCGCACCCACTCAGCTGATGCGCGCGCACACTGTGCCAGCAGCCCGGCTGGTTTGCACGACGGTGTGCTGTGCACCGGCGATCCGGATGCGGGAACCGTGCCGTTGAGCAACGTCATCGGCAAGGCCGAGTTCATCGTCTGGCCGCCGTCGCGCTG
>NZ_JBYCKY010000057.1:0-8760 GCF_057473605.1 Mycobacterium sp. TH-M82
CCGCATTCAAACTGGCGATCACCGGCACCCCGATGGAGAACAATTTGATGGAGCTGTGGTCGCTGCTGTCGATCACGGTGCCGGGGCTGTTCCCATCCCCGAAGGCGTTCGGCGACTACTTCCGCAAGCCGATCGAGTCGGGCGCCAACCGCGATCGGTTGCCGGTGTTGCGCCGCCGGATCAAACCGGTGATGCTGCGGCGGACGAAAAGCCAGGTGCTTGCCGAGCTGCCGGCGAAACAGGAACAGCTCCTCACCGTCGGCCTGGGTGCCAAACACCGCAAGATCTACGACACCCGGCTGGCCCGCGAACGCCAGAAAGTGCTCGGGCTGCTCGGCGACTGGGAGAAGAACCGGTTCCGGATCTTCCGGTCACTGACCCTGCTGCGTCAGCTGAGCCTGCATCCCGGCCTGATCGACGCCTCCGACATGAACGCCGGCTCGGTAAAGATCGACTTCCTGGTCGAGCAGCTGCCCCAGTTGGCCGCCGAGGGCCACAGCGCCCTGGTGTTCAGCCAGTTCACCGGGTTCCTGTCCATCCTGCGGTCGCACTTGGACTCGGCCGGCATCGGCTACAGCTATCTGGACGGGTCGGTGAACGCCCGCGGACGGCGGGAGGCGCTGGCACAATTCGCCGGCGGGGTCAGCAAGGTGTTTTTGATCAGCCTCAAAGCCGGCGGGTTCGGCCTCAACCTCACCGAGGCCGACTACTGCTTCCTGTGCGACCCATGGTGGAGTCCGGCCGCTGAAGCTCAGGCTGTGGACCGGACCCACCGCATCGGCCAGACTCGCCCGGTCACCGTCTACCGGCTGGTCTCCGCGGGCACCATAGAAGAGAAGGTGGTCGCCCTGCAGCAGCGCAAAAAAGAACTGTTCACCGCCGTGATGGACGACGGTGAGCTGTTCAGCTCGGCGATCAGCGCATCTGACGTGGCCGAACTGCTCAAGTAGCAGGTTCCGCTTGCCGAAGGCCCTCGCAACCCCCGATCCGGGCTCGCCACCCGACCGGTTACCGTTGACGCCATGTTGTCGTTCGCCGAGCTGGAGCGCCTGGTTGCCTCCGACGAGATCGACACCGTCGTGCTGGCGTTCCCCGACATGCAGGGCCGGCTGGTGGGCAAACGGGTGGCGGCCCGGCACTTCATCGCGGAGGTCGCCGACCACGGCGCGGAGTGCTGCGGCTACCTCCTGGCCGTCGACGTGGAGATGAACACCGCGCCCGGTTATCCGATCGCCGACTGGAGCACCGGCTACGGCGACATGGTGATGAAACCCGATCCCGCGACATTGCGGCGCATCCCGTGGCTGCCCGGCACGGCGCATGTGCTCGCCGACCTGTACTGGCCCGACGGCAGCCCGGTCGCGGTGGCGCCGCGCACGATCCTGGCAACCCAGATCGGTCGGCTGGCCGACCGCGGCCTGGCCCCCTACACCGCCACCGAGCTGGAATTCCTGGTCTTCGACGACACCTACCGGCAGGCGTGGGCCAGCGGTTACCGCGGGCTCACCCCGGCGACCGACTACAACGCCGACTACGGGCTGGCGACCGGCGCCCGTCTGGAGCCGCTGCTGCGGGACATCCGGCTGCACATGACCGCCGCGGGGATGGTCTGCGAGGCAGTCAAAGGCGAATGCCACACCGGCCAGCAGGAGATAACGTTCCGCTACGAACAGGCCATGCCCACCTGCGACAACCATGTCGTCTACAAGAACGGTGCGAAGGAGATCGCCGCGCAGCACGGCAAGAGTCTGACGTTCATGGCGAAATACGACCAGCACGAGGGAAACAGCTGCCACATCCACATTTCGTTGCGCGGCGTCGACGGAGCCGCCGTGTTCGCCGACGCAGGCGCACCGCACGGCATGTCGCCGTTGTTCGGCAGCTTCATCGCCGGACAGCTGGCCACCCTTGCCGAGCTGACCCTGTGTTACGCACCGAACATCAACTCCTACAAAAGATTTGTCAGAGGGAGCTTCGCGCCGACCGCGGTCGCGTGGGGCCTGGACAACCGCACCTGTGGGCTGCGCGTGGTCGGTCACGGCGACGGGCTGCGGGTGGAGTGCCGGATACCCGGCGGCGATGTGAACCCGTATCTGGCGGTCGCGGCGCTGATCGCCGGCGGCCTGCACGGGATCGACAACGAGCTTGCGCTGCCGGAGCCGGTAGCAGGTGACGCCTACCAAGCGGCATTGCAGGGCGAGCTGCACCAGTTGCCGGCCACCCTGGGTGAGGCTGCGACATTATTCGGCGAATCCGCGGTGGCGCGCAAGGCGTTCGGCGATGACGTCGTCGATCACTACCTCAACAACGCCCGGGTCGAGTTGCGTGCGTTCAACACGGCGGTCACCGACTGGGAGCGGGTGCGGGGATTTGAACGATTCTGAACCGGTGCGGCCGCTGGTGGGGCTGACCACCTATCTCGAGCGGGCCCAGACCGGAGTCTGGGACGTGCCCGCAAGTTTTCTGCCGGCCGGCTACTTTCAGGGCATCACCGCCGCCGGCGGCGTTGCGGTGCTGTTGCCGCCGCAGCCGGTGAACCGAGACATCGCCGCCCGGGTGCTCGACGGCCTGGCCGGCCTGGTGATCACCGGCGGCAAGGACGTCGACCCCAGCGCCTACGGTCAGCAGCGGCATCAGGCCACCGACGAGCCCGTCCGCGACCGTGACGCCTGGGAGTTCGCCCTGCTGGCCGAGGCACTGAGCCGAGGGCTGCCGGTGCTGGGGATCTGCCGCGGCGCGCAGGTGCTCAACGTCGCACTCGGCGGAACGTTGCACCAGCACCTGCCGGACGTCCTCGGGCACAACGGGCACCGGGCGGGCAACGCGGTGTTCACCACGGTGGGTGTGCGCACCGTGCCGGAGACCCGGCTGGCGGCGCTGCTCGGAGAAGCGGCCGAGGTGCCGTGCTACCACCACCAGGGCATCGCCGCGCTCGGCGATCACCTGGTGGTCAGTGCACGAGATGACGACGGCGTGATCGAGGCGATCGAGCTGCCCGGGGAGAACTTTGTGCTCGCGGTGCAGTGGCATCCGGAGGAATCCCTCGACGATCTGCGGCTGTTCGCGGCGATCGTGGATGCGGCACGCTCGTATGCCGCCGGGCGGGTGGGCTCGTGAGCAGCACCCAGCTGGTCAACCCCGCCACCGAGCAGGTGCTGGGGTCCGTCGAGAAATCGGATGCGGCTGCCGTCGACGACGCGGTGCGCCGCGCGCAGGCGGCGCAGCGGCGCTGGGCGCGGCTGGCACCGGCGCAGCGGGCGGCCGCGTTGCGGGCCTTCGCCGCCGCCGTCGACGCCCACGTCGGCGAACTGGCCGCGCTGGAGGTGGCCAACGCCGGGCACCCGGTCTCGGCGGCCGAGTGGGAGGCCGGACATGTCCGCGACGTGCTGCAGTTCTACGCTGCCAGCCCGGAACGCCTGTCCGGTCAGCAGATTCCGGTCGCCGGCGGGCTCGACGTCACTTTCCACGAACCGCTCGGTGTGGTCGCTGTTATCACCCCGTGGAACTTCCCGATGCCGATCGCCTCGTGGGGCATCGCTCCCGCGCTGGCCGCCGGCAACGCCGTGCTGATCAAACCCGCCGAGTGGACACCGCTGACCACGATCCGACTCGGTGAGCTGGCCGTGGAAGCCGGGCTGGACCCCGACCTGCTGCAGGTGCTGCCCGGCCGGGGCTCAGTGGTGGGGGAGCGCCTGGTCAGCCACCCCGATGTGGCCAAGATCGTCTTCACCGGCTCGACGGAGACCGGCACCCGGGTGATGGCCGAGGCGGCAGCGCAGGTGAAGCGAGTCACGCTGGAGCTGGGCGGCAAAAGCGCCAACATGGTGTTCGACGATTGCGACCTGGAACGTGCCGCCGCGACCGCGCCCTACGGGGTGTTCGACAACGCCGGTCAGGACTGTTGCGCCCGCAGCCGGATCCTGGTGCAGCGCAGTGTTTACCAGCGGTTCATGGAGCTGCTGGAGCCGGCGGTCAAGGGCGTTGTCGTCGGCGATCCGGCACAGCACGATACCGAGATGGGTCCGCTGGTGTCGCGTGGCCACTGGGAGAAGGTCGCCTCCTACGTGCCCGAGGACGCGCCGGTCGCATTCCGCGGGCACGCCCCGACCGGTCCGGGCTTCTGGTTTGCGCCGACCGTGCTGACTCCGGCGCGCACCGACCGCTGCGTGATCGAGGAGATCTTCGGCCCGGTGGTCACCGTGCTGCCGTTCGACGACGAATCCGACGCGATCACCCTGGCCAACGACACCGCCTACGGGCTTTCCGGGTCGATCTGGACCGACGACCTATCCCGCGCGCTGCGGGTGGCCCGCGCGGTGGAAGCCGGGAATCTGTCCGTGAATTCGCATTCTTCGGTGCGGTTCAACACCCCGTTCGGTGGCTTCAAGCAGTCGGGGCTGGGCCGCGAGCTGGGTGCAGATGCGCCGCTGGCGTTCACCGAAACCAAGAACGTCTTCATCGCCGTCAAGGAAGCTCGAGAAGCCCAGTGAGCCCAGTGACCGATCTGACCCAGCGGCTGGCCGGGCGGACCGCCGTGGTTACCGGTGCCGGCGGCGGGATCGGCCTGGCGGCGGCCCGGCGCATGCGCGCCGAGGGTGCCACGATCGTGGTCGGCGACGTCGACCCGGTCGCGGGTGCGGCGGTCGCCGACGAGCTGGGCGGATTGTTCGTGCCGGTCGATGTCTGCGACCAGGCCGCGGTCGATGTGCTGTTCGACACTGCGGCCGACACCTTCGGCTCGGTCGACATCGCGTTCAACAACGCCGGCATCTCCCCGCCCGATGACGACGTGATCGAGCACACCGAGTTGCCGGCGTGGCAGCGGGTCCAAGACGTCAACCTGAAATCGGTGTACCTGTGCTGCCGCGCGGCGCTGCGGCACATGGTGCCCGCCGGGCGTGGATCGATCATCAACACCGCCTCGTTCGTCGCGGTGATGGGCTCGGCGACCTCGCAGATCTCCTACACCGCATCCAAGGGCGGGGTGCTGGCCATGTCGCGTGAACTGGGGGTGCAGTACGCGCGGCAGGGCATCCGGGTCAATGCGCTGTGCCCGGGACCGGTGAACACGCCTCTGCTGCAAGAGCTTTTCGCCACCGACCCGGATCGGGCGGCGCGCCGCCTGGTGCACGTGCCGGTGGGCCGGTTCGCCGAGCCGGAGGAGATCGCCGCCGCGGTCGCGTTTTTGGCCAGTGACGACGCATCGTTCATCACCGCGTCGACATTCTTAGTCGATGGGGGCATCAGCTCGGCCTACGTGACGCCGCTGTAAAACAGTCCGCTTGCTTAACGGTTAGACGATGAGCATTTGCGCCAGCACGTGCCGCACGTCGTTGAACTCCGCAGCGGACAGCTGGATCTCGGGTGCCGGTCGGCGGAACCGCTCGGCAGACACGGTGCGGATCTGCTCGGTGATCACCCAGCCGCCACCGCAAGAGATACGAACCCGATGCACCCACCCGGGACATTCAACGCTGGTCAACGGCAGCACGCAGATCAGGCATCCCAGGGTCAGGTCGAGGTGAAAACGCCGACGTCTACTAAATCGTCAACGATCTAGACAACCTGGGAGGCTGAGTTCTCCGGCTGAAACGTCAGCCGCACACCGGTCCGTTCTGCTTGCAGCAGATCCCGGAGGATTTTGATCACGGTCGCCAACTCGGCGCGGGTATAGCGGGACAGAAAGTCCCCGAGTCCACGCTTCATTTCGTCATGCATCCGTCGGTGCACGCGGGTGACGGCGCGGCCGTCGTCGGTAAGACTGAGTGAGACCTCCTTGCGATTGCCCGGTACCGGCGAACGCTGAACCAACCCGGCGTCGACCAGCCGCTGCACATGCTTGGACACCGTGCCCTTGAGCTGCCCGGAGCGCTCCGCCAGCACAACGACGTTGACGGGCTCATCGGTGAGGTGATCAAGCAGGTGGATGCTCAGTGCAGGAATCTCACGGACCACCGGCTCCAGACGACGTGGGCAGTGCGCGGCCATGAAGTCGCGCTCGGCGTCGCGGTCGGAGGTGTCGAACTTATCGCCGACTGCCTGGGTCAGGCGGCTGACCTCGGCGATGGCATCCATCTTAGTTTTCATGGAAACTATCTTGTCATGCTGCGCCATCTGGAGTAGGTTTCCAAGGAAACAATCTACAGGAGGACACCATGAAGGCTGCGGTGGTCGAAGCATTGGGCCGCGCACCGAAGTACTCGGATTTCCCGGAACCCTCCGCTCGCGACGGCGCCGTGGTGGCGGCAGTGGAGGCCGCGGCGCTGACCAACCTCGCCCGCGGGCTGGTGTCGGGATCGCACTACGGCAGCTCGGCGTTGACGCTGCCCAGCGTCGCCGGTGTGGACGGAGTGGCCAGGCTGCCGGATGGACGCCGGGTGTACACCGGGGCGGTGAGCCCGTACGGGATGATGGCCGAGCGCACGTTGGTCGATCCGCGCGGCGCGGTGGACGTGCCCGACGGCGTCGACGCGGTGACGGCCGCGGCGGTGCCCAATCCCGGTCTGTCGGCGTGGATGTCGTTACAACACGCCGCGCAGGTTCAACCCGAACACCATGTGTTGGTGTTGGGTGCGACGGGTGTCACCGGTTCGCTCGCCGTCCAACTGGCCAAAGTCGAATTCGGGGTACAAAGGGTGGTGGCCGTGGGCCGCGACGCTCACCGGTTGGAGTGGTTGCGCAGCGCCGGTGCCGATGACGTGATCCGGCTGGGCAGTGATGATCTGGGCACCCTTGTGGCTGCCGCGCACCGTGACCGGCCGTTCGACGCCGTGATCGACTACCTCTGGGGAGAGCCGGCCGAGCAGGTGCTGGCGGCCCTGGGCAACCAGGGACTGACGGCGACCTTTCACGCCACCCGATTTGTTCAGGTCGGTCAGATGGCCGGCCCCACGATCAGCCTTTCGGCAGGAATTCTGCGCAGCGCCGGGGTGATACTGACCGGTGTGGGTTTTGGCAGCGTGCCGCTGGACGTGGTGGCTCGTGCCCGCACCGAATTCCTGCCCCGACTGTTCACCATGGTCGCCGAAGACCGGCTGCAGTTAGTGACCCAGCCCCAGCCCTTGGCAGACGTTGAAAAGGTGTGGACCCAGCGGGAGCCGCCTGGAACCCGGATGGTCTTTACGCCGTAGCCCTCTCATGCAACCGTGCCCAGATCGCCCTGACGCAGCAACTCCAGACCGTCCATGGCGGCCTGCGCGCCAGCCTGATCGGTCTTGTCGATCGCGAAGCCCATGTGGATGATGATCCAGTCGCCCGGGGCGAATGTTTCCTCGGTCAGCATGCCCATGTTGACTTTCCGGTTCGCACCGGCGACGTCGACCAGCGCCAGTTGCCCGTCATAGCCATCGAGTATCCGGACTATCTGACCCGGAATTCCCAGACACATAGCTATACCTTCCGTACCGTGTCGCGTGCTTCGCTCCGAAGCATCGCCACCGCCGATTCAACCGCCGACACCGCATCCGGAATCGCTGCTCGCACAAGATCACTGAGGCCTATGCCTTCTTCGACAGTGGCAACCTCGCAGCCCACCACCACGGTGCGGGGCATAACGCCGCCCAATGCCCGCAGGCTGGCGAAAACAGTCGCCGGGTCCATGCCGTGCGCGTCGAGTGTGGGGGCGGAGTCCTGCCCGGCATGATCGGCATGATCGGCAGGGTCGGCATCA
The DNA here is from genome assembly GCF_057473605.1 of Mycobacterium sp. TH-M82. NCBI lineage: Bacteria > Bacillati > Actinomycetota > Actinomycetes > Mycobacteriales > Mycobacteriaceae > Mycobacterium > Mycobacterium sp. TH-M82. The sequence continues at coordinate 7,670 of NZ_JBYCKY010000057.1, forward strand.
AAGACATGCACCGTACCGGGTGAACCCCGGTCGGGCAGGGCATCGACGAGAACCAGAGCGTCCCAATCTTCGAGCAGGTCGTAGGCCAGATGCATACCCCCGATTCCGTAATCGACGACCCGCACCTCCGGCTGGGCGAACCGATCAGACACGTCGCGGAGCACCTCGGGGCCGAAGCCGTCGTCACCGAGGAAGATGTTGCCGATGCCGGCTACCAGGATGCGGGACGCCATAGAGCTGCCACAGCCCGCTACATACGCCGTATCTTCATGTAGCGCCAGGCATCCGGCATGGAATAAAGCCCGATCGCCATCGCCACGAGAGCGACCACCACCAGGATGGCGGCGAAGATCCAACCCAGTACGTCCACTATTTCCATGTCAATTCCTTTCCGTGCTGCTTCGTTCGGTGTCGAGTGGCTCGATCTCGTCGGGGGCGAAGTACAGGTAGCGTCCGTACCACTCGTGTAGCTCGGCTGCCGGGTCGTCGTCGACCACGACCGCGACGTGCTGGTTGCCGTCGACGTCTTCGTGCACCGAGGTGACTCGCGCGGTCTTGTCGGCGACGAACAGGTCCTGGGCGTCGGCTCGACGCCCAGGATGTAACCGCACCCGGCTGCCCCGCGCCACCGGAACCCCGTTGACCAGCACCGCGTCGACGTCCGGGTGTACCGCGGTGTCGGCCATCGGCTCCCACCAGCCCACCCCCTCGGGCACCTCGGGGATCAGTCCGGCGACCTGGTGCGGGTCGCGAAGGACTCCGTGCATGCGCACCATGGCCTCCGGTGCTATCGCGTCGCACCGGTCGATGAGTGCAGCCGCCAGCGGATCGGTGGCCCGGGCCTGCGCCTTCTCCTCGTCGGTCATGGTCATCACCCGCAACGTGAGGAGTTCGTCGATCTCGGTTGAGTCGAAGAAAATGCCCTTGCTCTGCTCGGCGACCTCCGGGTGGTCGTAGAGGATGATCGGTGAAATCAACAGCAGGTCACACTCGGCGGGCGGACCGGCCAGCACCGGGAAGCACCGGTGCTGGCGGCAACGGGCCACTACGCCGGCGGCGTGGTCGGGCGGTTCGAGCAGCGAGACGAACTC
>NZ_JBYCKY010000058.1:0-4240 GCF_057473605.1 Mycobacterium sp. TH-M82
GTTCCTCGGACTCGGCCACGTCGTGGGTCCCGACCAGCACCGGCTGTCCGGTGGCGTGCACCTCGGCGATGTGGGCGATGATGGCGTCGTTCTTGGCCGCGGCGGTGATGTAGACCCGGTCCGTCTCGTCGGAGCGGATGTTCGGTTCGTTCGGCGGGATCGGGGACACGCTCAGCTTGTAGAACTGGCGCAGCTGCTCACCGGCGGCCAGCGCTGTCCCGGTCATGCCGCACACGGTGGGATACCGATTGACCAGGGCCTGCACCGTGATGGTGTCCAACACCTCACCGGTCTCGGTGGTCTCGATGCCCTCCTTGGCCTCCACCGCAGCCTGTAACCCGTCCGGCCAGCGTTGCAGTGCCGCGATTCGGCCGCGGGAGGCATTGATCAGCGCGACCTTGCCGTCGCGCACGATGTAGTGCACGTCGCGCTGCAACAGCACATGGGCGTGCAGTGCCACGTTGACCTCCGTCAGCGTGGTGGTGACATGCTCCTCGGAGTACAGGTCGATGCCGCCCAGCACCCTCTCGACTTTGCGGGCGCCCCGTTCGGTGAGGTGGATGTTGCGCCGATCGGTGTCGCTGTCGTAGTCCACCCCCGGTCGCAGCCGGCCGACCAGCTCGATGATCTCGCGCCGCGGTGTCTCACGGTGGGTGGTGCCGGCCAGCACCAACGGCACCAGCGCCTCATCGACCAGCACCGAATCGGCCTCATCGATCAGCGCCACATCGGGATCCGGTGAGACCAGGTCCTCGACGTCGGTCACCAGCTGGTCGCGCAGCACGTCGAAACCGATCTCGTTGACCGACGCATAGGTGACATCGCACCGGTATGCCGTGCGCCTCTCGGCGGCGGTCGATTCGGCGGTGATCCAGCCGACCGTCAGGCCCAGCGCTTCCAACAGCGGCCCCATCCACTCGGCGTCGCGGCGGGCCAGGTAGTCGTTGATGGTGACGACGTGCACATGCCGGCCGCCGATCGCATACCCGGCGGCCGCGATCGCACCGGACAGCGTCTTGCCCTCGCCGGTGGCCATCTCGATCACGTCACCGGCCAGCATCCGCAGCGCGCCCTGCAGCTGCACATCGTAGGGCCGCAGCCCGGTGTTGCGCTCGGCGGCCTCGCGGGCGATCGCCAGAAACTGCGGGACGTCGGTCGAGTCCGCCAGCTGCTGAAGGTCGAGCAGCTGCGCGGCCTTGCGCAGCTGCTCGTCGTCGAGTCCGACGGCCTTCTGGTCGTAGTTCGCCGCGGCCTCGACCTCGGCGATGGTGCGGCTTCGGTTCTTCTCCGTGCTGGCGCCGAGCAGCTTCCAGAACGTGCCGCTCAGCCGGCCGGCCTTGGTGCCGGTGCTTGTGGAGGTCGTCCTGGAGGTACTGGCCACAGGACAACCGTACGCGACGCCCAATCGGTGGGATTGCGGCACTGCGGTAGGTTCGCGCAGGGGATTTCAACAGGTGCCGACCGGGAACACCCGGCGCTAAAGGAGACATCGACGTGGACTCGAAGCTGTTCAAGCCGTCCATCGACTGGGGTCACGCCCTGCCTGATTCGCTGGTGTGGATCGCGGTGGCCTGGGCGATCAGTGCAGTCTGTGTCATCGCCGTGCTGGCGGTGGTCCGGGTGACCATGCCGTGGGCCCGGCAATTCTGGCGCGTCTCCGGCGCCTATTTCACCGGAGGCGACAGCCTCGGCGTCTGGCTGAAGCTGGCCGTACTGCTGTTGTCGGTCATCATCGCGGTGCGTCTCAACGTGCTGTTCAGCTATCAGGGCAACGATATGTACTCGTCGCTGCAAACCGCGTTCCAGGGCGCCGCGGCAGGCAACGACGCGGTGAAGCGGTCTGGCGTACACGGGTTTTGGATGTCGATAGGCATCTTCAGTGTTATGGCGGTGCTGCACGTGGCGCGCGTGATGGGTGACATCTACCTCGCACAGCACTTCATGGTCGCCTGGCGGGTCTGGCTCACCGATCGCCTCACCGGCGACTGGCTCGACGGCCGTGCCTACTATCGCGCACATTTCGTCGAGGGCTCGGTCGACGCGGCTAAGGGCGATGAGTTCGACAACGAGTTCGGCGATGAGTTCGGCGATGGGTTCGATGATGAGTTCGATGAAGCCCTCGAAGGTGCTATCGACAACCCCGACCAGCGCATCCAGCAAGACGTCGACATCTTCACCGCCGGTTACGGCGCCAACCCGAACGCGCCAGTCAACGGGACCGGCAGCATTCTGCTGTTCGGTGCGGTCGAGTCGATGGTGTCGGTGGTGTCTTTCGCGGCCATCCTGTGGAATCTGTCCGGCGCTCTCACCGTGTTCGGGTTCGGTATCCCCCGGGCGATGTTCTGGATCGTGATCATCTACGTGCTGGTCGCGACTGTGGTCGCGTTTGCCATCGGCCGCCCGCTGATCCGGTTGAGCTTCCGCAACGAGCTCACCAACGCCGCCTTCCGGTATGCGCTGGTCCGGGTGCGTGACGCCGCGGAGGCGGTCGCCTTCTACCGGGGTGAGCTGGCCGAACGGTTACAGCTGCGGGAGCGGTTCGGGGCGATCATCGACAACTATCTCCGTTTCGTGAACCGGACCATCGGGTTCGCTGGTTGGAACCTGTCGGTGAGCCAGGCGATCGTCCCGCTGCCGTGGGTGATCCAGGCGCCGCGGCTGTTCTCCGGACAGATCATGTTCGGCGACGTGTCGCAGACCGCGATCGCGTTCGGCAACATCCACGACTCGCTGTCGTTCTTCCGCAACGCCTACGACAACTTCGCGAGCTATCGCGCCGTGATCATCCGTCTGCACGGGTTGGTGGAGATTGATCGCCAGGCCCGCGATCTCCCTGAGCTGCTCGCCAAGCCCAGCCCGCAGGGCTCGGTCGACATCGAGGGCGTCGAGGTGCGCACCCCGGCCGGCGATCCGTTGATCGATTCGCTCGACGTCCGTCTCGACGTCGGCGACGCGTTGATGATCACCGGGCCGTCGGGCAGCGGAAAGACGACGTTGTTGCGCAGCCTCGCGCAGTTGTGGCCGTATGCGTCCGGCACGCTGCGGCGACCGGATGCGGCCAACGAAACGATGTTTCTGTCCCAGCTGCCGTATGTCCCGCTGGGCAATCTGCGCGCGGTGGTGTCCTACCCGTCGTCGTCCGGTGAGATCCCCGACGCCGAACTTGCGGAGGTTCTGGTCAAGGTGGCCCTCCCGCAGCTTGTCGACCGGCTCGACGAGGTCGCCGACTGGGCGAAGGTGCTCTCACCCGGCGAACAGCAGCGGGTGGCATTTGCCCGCATCCTGCTGACCGGACCCAAGGCGGTGTTCCTCGACGAATCCACCTCGGCCCTCGACGAAGGCCTGGAGCTGACCCTGTATCGACTGCTGCGCAGCGAGCTGCCGGACACCGTCGTGGTCAGCGTGAGCCACCGGCGAACGATCCAGCGCCACCACGGGCACCTGCTGGAGCTGCTCGGGGAAGGCCAGTGGGAGTTGAGCCGGCTCGAGCAGGAACCGACCCCGGTCTAACGAGCGAAGGCGGCCGCATGCGCCCCGGCGCGACGGCCGAAGAACGAGCCCTCGCCCAACTGGGTGCCACTGGCATATCCCTTACCGTCCTGGGCGATGTTCGACGCGCAAGCCCCGACCGCGTACAGGCCGGGAATGACGGTGTCGTCGCCGCGCAACACCTGACCGTCCACCGAGGTGGCCAGGCCGCCGACGGTGAACCCGGCATACATCGCTTTTCCCAACGATAAGTCGAAAGCACCCCACGGCGGACTATCCTGGGGCGCAAGGAATTCCGGATGCTTGTGGAAGTCGGGATCTTCGCGACGCGCGGCATAGATGTTGTAGCGGTAAAGCGTCGCTACCAGGTTGCCTATCGGAATACCCAGTGCTGCTTCCATTTCCGGCACGGTCTCCCAACCGTCGATCAACGGCACCAGCGGCACCTGCGGACGCTGCAGGTGCGTCTCGTCGACGATCAAAAACGCCGCGCTGTCCGGCTGGTCCATCACGAACCCCGAGGTGCGGGAGTGGTAGGAGTCCTCGGCGACGAATCGCTCGCCGAGTCTGTTGACAATGATCCCGGTGAGCAGGATCGACGGAGGGTACACCGGCGCGGTGATGAACACCTGGTCCATGTGTTTGGTGGCGCCGCCCACCGACATGCCCAGCCGAATACCGAGACCGTCGTCGTAGGTATTGCCCAACACGAACGGCTTCTCCGCCAGCTTCGGCGTGTACCGCGCCACCA
>NZ_JBYCKY010000059.1:0-1245 GCF_057473605.1 Mycobacterium sp. TH-M82
GGTCCCGGTTTCGGTGCACGGCAAGTCCGATCGCCCCGGGCGCAACCAGGTATCCGGGATGTTCGCTTCCCTGCAAACCCAGATCGCCGATCCGGGGGAGCGTCTGCGGGCCATCGCCGCAGCGAATTCTCTTGCCAAAGAGCATACTTCGGCGATCTCAGCGACACTGCTGCAGGACTGGACGCAGTTCGCCGCACCCGCGGTGTTCGGCGCCGCGATGCGGCTCTACGCCAAGACCCGGCTGGCCAGCAGTCGCCCGGTGTACAACCTGGTGGTGTCCAACGTGCCGGGCCCGCAGATTCCGCTGTACTTCCTGGGCGGCCGGATCACCGCGATGTACCCGCTGGGGCCGCTTTTTCACGGCTCGGGTTTGAACATCACGGTGATATCACTGGACGGCAAACTGGACGTCGGGCTGATCGCGTGCCCCGAGCTGCTGGGCGACCTGTGGGAGTTAGCCGACGATTTCGGCGCTGGGATGAAGGAACTGCTGACGCTCGTCCCGTGACCCGCCGGGTGCGCCGGGTAGCGGGGTGTGCGAGTCAGCGCATGGCAGCAGGTGGTGTCATGAGTCCGCGCGCAACCCTGGCCTGCACGGCGGCCATGGTCACGCTCGCGGCAGCGCTCACCGCCGGCGGTTGCGCGCGGCTGACCGAGGGCCGCGCCGTGTTGCCGTCGGCGAGGATCGGGCAGCCGCTGCAGTGGGAGAAGTGCCGATTCACCGCTGACACCACCGCCAAGGTCGCCGACGACGCCCGATGCGGGTACGTCGCGGTGCCCGTGGACTACAACCATCTGGACGGCTCCGATGTCAGCGTCGCGCAGCTGGCGATCATCCGGTTCCCGGCCACCAAAAACAAGGTCGGGTCGCTGGTGATCAACCCGGGCGGGCCGGGTGAGTCCGGAATCGAAGCGGCGGCGGGCCTCATCGCGACGCTGCCGAGCCGTATCCGGGAACGGTTCGACCTGGTCGGCTTCGACCCGCGCGGGGTGGCATCGTCGCGACCGGCGGTCTGGTGCAACTCCGACGGCGACAACGACCGACTGCGCACCCTGCCGCAGGTCGATTACAGCCCAGCGGGCGTGGAGCGCATCGAGGACGAGACCAAGGCCTACATCGGCCGCTGTGTCGACAAGAGCGGCAAGGAATTCCTGGCCAACGTCGGCACCGTCAACGTCGCCCGGGACTTGGACGCCATCCGGGCCGCGGTGGGTGACGAGAAGCTGACCTACCTGGGCTACTCC
>NZ_JBYCKY010000060.1:0-15628 GCF_057473605.1 Mycobacterium sp. TH-M82
ATAGACAAACATAAAACCGACCAGCCGTCACTGACCGCGTGGCCGGTTACCGATGCCTGTGGTCACCAGCTGTGGTCACCTCAATTTTCGTAGGAACGTCGGTGCGGCGACGGACGCGACCCGGCCGAGCAGCGCTATCCGTGCGTCCGGATAAATCGCGAACCGCCGCCGTTTGATGCCGCGAATGACGGCCCTTGCCACTTGCGTGGCGGCGATCGGTGTGACGGTGCCGCTGATGGCTGCTGTTTCCGCCGGCTTGTAACGTGTCTCCTCTGCCAGCTGCGGTGTGTCCACGTCCGACGGGAACACACAGCCGATGTAGACACCGTGCGGCCGCAACTCCCCGCGCAGTGCCTCCATCAAGCCCCGGACCGCGAACTTGGCCGGCGCGTAAGCGGTGTAGCCGTAGATCCCCAGTAGTCCGGCGGCCGACGAGACGGCGACGATCGCACCGCTGCGCCGAGCGACCATGCCAGGGACGACAGTCCGGATGGCGTGCAGGGTGCCGAAGTAGTCGACCTCGATCATGGTGCGGAAAACGTCGTCATCGAGCTCTGAGAATCTGCCGGGCCGCGCCTGCCCCGCCGAGGTCACCAGGATGTCACAGGGCCCCTGCTGGGATTCCAGCCGTGCGATCGCGTTCGCGAGCGTCGCTGCATCGGCGACGTCGGCGGACGCAGTCGCCGCACCCGCCAACGTCCGAGCCGCCTCGGCCAGAACACTCTCACGACGTGCGATAAGCGATATCCGAGCGCCATGTGCTGCCAGCTCCGCCGCGCAGGCCAGCCCGATGCCGCTCGAGCCGCCGGTGACGATCGCGTGACGACCCGCAAAGCAGCCGTGTGCGGCAACCGTCATCGGGTGACGCCGCGTAACCGGTTCACCGCGGCCCGGCCCGCAGGGACCACATCGGGCGGCGGCATCGAATCGGGGTCGATCATCGCCGCGACATCACCCTCGGCCCCGGTGGCCAAGGAGGTGTCGGCCGGTAGCCCACGTTTGAGCAACGCCAGGGCGATCGGGCCTAGCTCCCTGTGGTCGACGACCGTTCCCAGTCGGCCCACCGGTCGGCGGTCAGACATGACCGGATCGCCGGTCGACGGCCGGTCCACCGAACCGTCCACATGCAGCAGCACCATCATCCGTGGCGGTTTGCCCAGGTTCGCCACCCTGGCGACGGTCTCCTGTCCGCTGTAGCAGCCCTTGTTCAGGTGGACCGCCCCGATCCCGGGGCCGCCGATCCAGTTCATCTCGTGCGGGATACTGCGATCGTCGCTGTCCACGCCGAACCTCGGACGCCGGGCCACGACCCGGTTGGCCTCATAGGCCCACACCCCGGCCGGCCGCACCCCGGCCTGCGCCAGCCGTTGCACCCAGTCGGCTGCGGTGGCGCGAGGCACCAGCAGGTCCAGCTCGATCTGGCCGCCGCGTTCTGCGGGTGTCCGGCGTACGAACCCGATGTCGGATGCCGGGATCGGCAGCGCCGTCGCCGCGCCGGGCAGAGCGTCCAGCCCCAGCACATCGAGCACCACCGGATCGGCCAGCCGCGGCCCGAGCAGCGACAGCACCGCCAGGTCGGCGACGTCTATTTTCACGTCCGCCCAGAACACCATCTTGCGCAGATGGTCCAGCAGCGGCTCGCCCCGCCCCGGCTCGGTGTCGACGTATGTGGTGTCAGCCAACTCGGTTTGCAGCCAGTGATTTTGGATATGCCCCTTCGCGTCCAGGGTCAGGTTCTCGGTGCTGGCACCTTCGGCGAGTTCGCTGACGTGCTGAGTACAGATGCTGTGCAGCCACGTCTTGCGGTCGGGCCCCGTCAAGACGAGCACCGCCCGGTGTGAGCGATCCACCAGCACCGCGTCGGCTTCCGCGGCGCGTTGCTCGCCGAACGGATCGCCGTAATGCCAGCTGGCGCCGGCGTCGGGGCCGGGATCGGGAGCGGGGACAGCAGGCACAACACAACTCTACGGAGCCATTACGCTCAGGGTCTATGACCGCTGAGACCGGCGTGACCATCGTGACGCTCGACGGGGAACTGGTCGCGCCGCGAACCCCGCTGCTGCACGCCGACGATCTGGCGGTGCTTCGCGGTGACGGAGTCTTCGAGACCCTGTTGGTGCGCGACGGCGCGGCATGCCTGCTCGACGCACACCTGCGGCGGCTGTCCCAGTCCGCTGAGCTGATGGACCTGCCCGCACCCGATCTGTCGGCGTGGCGTTGCGCGGTCGACGTGGCGGTGCAGGCGTGGGCGTCGGATGCCACGGTCGAGGGGGCGCTGCGGCTGGTCTACAGCCGGGGGCGAGAAAGCGGCTCGGGGCCCACCGGATACGTGATGATCACGCCGGTCCCGGAGCGCGTCGCCGCGGCGCGACGCGACGGTGTGGCGGTGGTGACCCTGGACCGCGGCCTGCCGGCCACCGGAGCCGACACCATGCCCTGGTTGCTGGCCGGGGCGAAGACCCTGTCATACGCGGTCAACATGGCCGCCCTGCGGCACGCCGCCCGTCACGGTGCCGACGACGTCATCTTCGTCAGCGCGGACGGCTACATCTTGGAGGGTCCACGCTCGACGGTCGTGGTCGCACTCGACCCCGGCGACCCCAGCGTGTCGGGAAAGCGGTGCCTGCTCACCCCTCCGCCGACGCACCGAATCCTGCACGGGACGACCCAGCAGGCGCTCTTCGAGGTGGCCCGGGCCAAAGGCTACGACTGCGACTACCGCCCGCTGCGGCGGGCGGACCTCGACGCTGCCCGGGACATCTGGCTGATCTCGAGTATCACGCTGGCGGCCCGCGTGCACACCCTCGACGGCCGGGTGCTGCCGCCGGGTGGGCTGCACGCGGAGTTTGCCGGGCTGGTTGACGCGGCCCTCTGAGGAATGACCTGCGCCCACCGTGACAACTACGAGTGGGTGGTGTTGCGGCCGCAGAATCAATGGGCCTAACCGCGGCCTAACCGGCGAAGCGAGATAGCCGTGCCGACAGATGCGGCACGAGCTCGCCGTCGGCGTCCACCCGTTCCTCGACGTAGGCCAAGTCGCCGTCCTCGACGATGCCGTAGAGCCGCTTGGCACCGCCGACCAGCACCCCGGACCTGCTGCGCGCCAGTGCATCGGTGGCCAGTTCCCACGACGTCGCGGTGCGCGGGCGCCCGTAGAACAACTCCACGTAGCCGGCCGAATGCGCCAGCAGCAACTCGATGGCCTGCGACTCCGCCGGACCAGCAGGGTCGGCAGGATCACAGACGAACCGCCAGAAGCCGGTTTCGCGCAGCGTCGGCTCCCGGTACTCGTCGGCATCGGTCAGCCGCCAGGACCGCGCCTCCCAGTTCAGGTAGTCACCGCCGTCGTGCGACACCACGATCTGCTGGCCGAACCGGTAGTCACCGTCGGTGCCCCGACCATTGCCGGTGCCGCGCCACACCCCGACCAACGGCAGCAACGCCAGCAGGGAATCGTGCAGGTTCGCTCCCTGGCGCAGGTTCGCGGTGTCGGCGGAGACCGGGAGGTCATCGAAGACCGGGATATTGCGCGACCTGGTGACCTTGGCCCGCTCCGCGGCCGCGGCCACCGCACGATCACCGGCGCCGGCCGGACCTTGGGTTGCGCCGGTCACAACTCGTCGGTGATCAGCCGATACAGCGTGTACAGCGCGAACCAGGTGATGACCACGACTGCCGCCACGAGCATGATCTCGAAGAACAGCACCACGGTGATGAGTCTAGTGCGGTTTGGTCAGGCGATGACGACGTCGACCTGGTGGATGCCCGCGCCTTACCGAGATGGAAATTCTGCGGTTACCCGGGGCTGGGGCGCAGCCTTGCGCAGCCTTGCGATGAGCGGGTAGAGCTGGCAGCCCAGGCAGATCCCGAAGGCCGCGTTGAGAAACGCCGCAGCCAGTGCGAATGTGGTGGCGACAATACCCAGCAGTGGTGCTGCGGCGAAGCCGGCCACCCCGGCCAGCGCGAACACCAGGCCGACAAGCTGGGCGAACTTCAGCGGTGCCACCGGTTCCCGCTCCGTGACCGGCGCCAGCCGGGGTGCCACCAGGCGAGCGAATATCAGTCCATACGGGTGACGGCGGGGCCCGCACAGCGCACCGACGCCGAACACCACGGCCTGCACGCCCAGTACGGCGGCGGCGCCGCTCACACTGAAGCCAGAGATGATCAGGGTGGCCGCCAGAACGGCGGTGGTGACCCACGCGGCGAACCGGGGTCCGCGAACGTCTACCTGGGTGAGGCTGGTGGCCGACACGATACTGCTCCTAGCTGCGGTTGTTGCGACGGACGAATGGCGGAGTCTGGCGCAGATGCGCCCAGTGTGTTTCCGGGTCGTTGTGAGAGCGGCGTAACCGCTTGGCTACTCAGCTACTCAGCCGCAGCGACAACAGCAGCAACCCGCGGTGCGGCACAGGTCGACTGTGCGGCGCTTGGTGAGCATGGGCTCAAGGCGGGTGACCACGGCGCACAGCTTACCCAACGATGGTTTCGTCGGGCCAACTCGGGCCAACTCATCAACTCAGGTCAATAGGGGCTCCAGCGCCGCTCGCAGGTCGGCGGCTTTCGGGACGCCGGTGGCCCGGAAGCGCTGGCGGCCGGTTGCGTCGAAGATGAAGGTGGTGGGCAGAGACAGCACTGAAAGTTTGCTTGTCGCAGCCGGATTGGTGTCGGTGTCGATCTCGACGTGTGCCACACCGCCCAAGTCGGTGCAGACCTGGTCGACCACGCGCCGCACCCCGGCGCAGGGCCCGCACCACGGTGCGGAAAAGTGCACGACGGTCGGTTCGCCCTCAGCCAGCCCGAGGTCAGCGGTGTCCAGGTCGGGCAATCGGCCCGACCCCGTCTCCCGGAGCACCCCGAAGCGGTGGGTGAGCAGCCATCCCACGACCCCGGCGAGTGCCAACCCGGCAACGATCGCGATGACGGCGCTGCTCATGGTGGTCATGACTGCCTGAACTCGTCGAGGGTGATCGTCACTGCCTCGGTGATGCCTTCGATGATGACGTCCGAGCCGCGGGCACCCTGGCTGGTCGGGGGCACGCCGAACGGCAGCTTCTGATGCGGCAGGCTGCCGGCGAACGCGGCCAGCACCGCGCCCCGCCGGTCGTCGGGAACCTGCTGGTTTGCGGTGTCCGGCCCGGTGAGAACGTCGGTCGGGGTGAACACCAGCGTGGTGTGGTCGGCTCCGGCGATGGACAGGTCCACCGAGACGCTGACCCGTGTGCTGAATCCTGCCGATTTGGGTGTGCCGGTGAACACCAGTCCGCGACTGCCCGAGATGCCGGATTCGGTGGTGCCGCCGGTGGCGTCGTTGGTTTCGGTGGGCGGTGCCTCCACCATCAGGTCGTGGATGCCCAGGTAGCGGCCCAGGTGTACGCAATCGATGATGATGCGGCTCTCCAGCTTGCCGACCGGAATCTTCGCGTCTGGCCTGACCAGCCAGGACGCGTCGGCCAGGCCGATGGAGTGCATGGTGGCTTCCAGAGTGGCTTTGCCAACCAGAGACTGGTCGACGGCGCCGGCCTTGATCTCCAGCTCGTCGTAGTGGTCCCGCACCGCCTGCGGGATGAACGGGAAGCCCAGAATGGCGACGAATGGGTCCGACCCCAGGTCCGCAGCGCGGCGTACCGTGCGGGACAGTCGGTACTCGGCGTAGACGCTGGACCCGAAATCGATTCCGACGGCAGCGATGAGGAGGACCGCCAGCGCGGCGGCTGTGCCGATCAGTGTCCTGCGCACCCGCACATTCTGGCCTACTGCGCCTGCGGGCGGTCTGGCTGCATGCCGAAAGGGCAGGTCGCACGCTATTCTTTAGTTGTCCGTCAGATTCAGGCGGGCGACGGCAGATACTCGTAAGTCTGGGATCAGACGTAGGCCAGACTAGGAGAGTCTTCCCCACGACATCGGAGGGCCTCGTTGGAGCTACTGCTGTTGACCGCCGACTCGCGCCCCGAGTCGGTGCTGCCGTCGCTGTCATTGCTGGCCCACACCGTGCGGCCCGCGCCGATGGAGGTCTCCTCGCTGCTGGAGGCCGGATCCGCCGAGGTCGCGATCGTCGATGCGCGCACCGACCTGGTCGCCGCGCGCGGACTGTGCCGTTTATTGAGCGCCGCCGCCAGTTCGGTCCCGGTGATGGCGGTGGTGACCGAGGGCGGTTTGGTCGCGGTCAACGCCGAGTGGGGGCTTGACGACATCGTGTTGCCCGGTACCGGGCCCGCCGAAGTCGACGCCCGGCTGCGATTGCTGACCGGACGTCGGGGCGGACCGACCGCCGAGGATGCGGGCCAGATCACCATCGGTGAGCTGCTGATCGACGAGGGTACGTACACCGCTCGGCTGCGCGGGCGCCCGCTGGGGTTGACGTACAAGGAGTTCGAACTGTTGAAATACCTCGCACAGCACGTCGACCGGGTGTTCACCCGGGCGCAGCTGCTGCAGGAGGTCTGGGGGTACGACTATTTCGGCGGCACCCGCACGGTCGACGTGCACATACGACGGTTGCGTGCCAAGCTCGGCCCGGAGTACGAGTCCATGATCGGCACGGTCCGAAACGTCGGCTACAAGGCGGTACGGCCGAGGCGGCACCATCGACCCGCCCCGGCCGACGCGGACGTCGACGACATGGGCAACGGGGCCGAAGATTCGCCGGCGGATTCCGACAGCTTGCCTGACCCACTGGCCGACCCGCTGGCCAGTCAGTGACGGTGCCCGACTGGCGCACCGAACTCTGCGATGGCGAACAGCAGCGGGTGCGTGAACTGGTCGCGGCCGCTCGTGAATTCGACGGCGTCGCCCCGGTCGGCGAGCAGGTGCTGTCTCAGCTCGCCGGCCGGCGCGCCATGCACCTGCTCGTCACCGACGCCACCGTGCTCACTGGGCTTGCCGGCTACCTCAGCCTGACCGTACCGGAGGACAGCGCACCGCCGATGGCGGAGCTGGTGGTGCACCCACGGGCCCGCCGCTGCGGCATAGGTGCCGCGATGGCGCGTGCCGCGCTGGCGGAGACCGCGCAACAGAGCCGGTTCTGGGCGCACGGCACGCTGGAAGGCGCCCGGGCGATGGCTGCGGCGCTGGGCCTGGTCGCGGTTCGCGAATTGCTGCAGATGCGGCGTTCGCTGCACGACGTGCCCGAACCGTCGATCCCCGACGGGGTGCGAATCCGCACCTATGCCGGCACCGGCGACGACGCCGAGTTGTTGCGGGTCAACAATGCCGCCTTTGCCTGGCACCCCGAGCAGGGCGGTTGGACGGCTGCCGATCTGGCTGCGCGGCGACGTGAGCCGTGGTTCGATCCGCAGGGCTTGTTCCTGGCATTCCGGGATTCCCCGGGCTCCCCGGCAGGTGCCGACACGCTGTTGGGTTTTCACTGGACCAAGGTCCATCTGGACCAGCCGGGCCTGGGTGAGGTCTACATCGTCTGCGTCGACCCGGCTGCGCAGGGCCGTGGCCTGGGCCGTGCGCTGACATCGGTCGGCGTCGCCGCGCTGGCGCGGCGCCTGGCCGGCCCTGAAGCTGTCCACGTACCCTCGGGCGTGCAGCCCAGCGTGCTGCTCTACGTCGAGGCGGACAACGCCGCCGCGGTGGGTACATATCAGCGGTTGGGTTTTACCGTGCACAGCGTCGACACCGCCTACGGCGCCGACCCCGCCCGACACCCTGGTTGATGCGGGACCGACGCCAGGTCGCGCTACCATCGCTGGGTCTGACGTGTGCACCATGCGCTCATGTGCCCCCTTAGTGCTCGCCCACCACCTGCGCACACTGTGCCGGGTGATAGCTAAAGTCGGAAAGCGAGAACAGGTGAAGCTCAACGTCGTCGGTAGGGCGCTGTCGGCCCTGCTCGTCGTGGCCGTCGTTGCGTCCACGCCGGCCGGGTGCGGCAGCGACGACAACACCGGCGGGGTCCCGGCAGCCGCGCCGGGGTCGACCGATTGCTCAGGCAATGACGACCTGACAGCCGAGGGCTCGACGTCGCAGCAGAACGCGATCGCGTTGTTCAACCAGACCTGGGGAAAGCTGTGCCCGGGCAAGAACCTGTCGTACAACCCCACCGGTTCAGGTGCCGGACGTGAGCAGTTCATCGCCGGGCACGTCGACTTCGCCGGATCGGACTCGCCGTTGAGTGCCGAGCAGATCGCGGCGTCGGCCAAGCGATGCGGCGGGAACCCGGCGTGGCATCTGCCCCTGGTCTTCGGGCCGGTTGTGTTGACCTACCACCTCGACGGCGTAGACACCCTGGTGCTCAACGGTGAGGTGCTGGCCAGGATCTTCAGCGGTGCGATCACCACCTGGAGCGATCCGGCGATCACCGTGCTCAATCCCGGCGCGGCATTGCCGGATGCGAAGATCACGCCGATCTACCGGTCGGATTCCTCGGGCACCACGGACAACTTTCAGGAGTACCTGATCGCCACCGCTCCACAGAGCTGGACCAGGGGTGCGGGCAGCGAGTTCCAGGGAGGTGTTGGCGAGGGTGCGCAGAAGTCGGCCGGAGTGGTTCAGGCGGTGCGGACCACGCCGGGGGCAATCGGATACGTCGAGAAGGGCTTCGTCGATCAAGCGGCTATGCGATTCGCGCAGATCGATTCGGGCAGCGGCGCGGTCTCGGTGACCGACGATGCGGCCCGCACCGCGATCGAACACACCAGGTTTGCCACCGGGGACGGCAACGATCTGCGGCTGGATCTGAACTCGCTCTACGCCACCGAGGCGGCCGGAGCATACCCGCTGGTGTTGGTGACCTACGAGATCGTCTGCTCGAAAGGTTACGATCCGGGCACCTCTGCAGCCGTCAGGTCGTTTCTGACTGTGGCCGTGAACAACGGCCAAGACGATCTGTCGGCGGCCGGGTACGTTGCGTTGCCGGACAGGTTCAAGCAGCGCCTGGTTGGCGCGATCGATGCGATCGGGTAGGCGGCGGTGACGGCTGCAAACTCGTCACGGAAAAGCGGAAGCCACATCGGGGATCGGATATTCCGCGTGCTGGCGCAAGGTTCCGGTTTGCTGATCATCGTCTTGATCGCGGCAATCGGGGCGTTTCTGCTGTTGCGCGCGATACCGGCGCTGCAGCGCAACCGGGAGGACTTCTTCTCCTTCGGCGGCAACTGGGTCACCACCGACACTTCGGCGATGCACTTCGGTATCTCGGAGATGCTGCGGGTCACGGTGTTTGTGTCCCTGTTCGCGCTCATCCTGGCCATGCCGGTGGCGCTGGGCGTTGCGGTCTATCTGACCGCATATGCGCCGCGGGGACTCGTCAGGCCGCTGGCCATAATGGTCGATCTGCTCGCCGGGGTGCCGTCGATCATCTACGGCGCCTGGGGACTGTATGTGCTGGCACCGCAGCTGCGGCCGATCGCGACCTGGCTCAACGAGCATCTGGGGTGGCTTTTCCTGTTTGCCACCGGCAACGTGTCGGTGGGCGGTGGCGGCACCATCTTCACCGGCGGGATCGTGCTGGCGGTGATGATCCTGCCGATCATCACCGCGGTCACCCGCGAGGTGCTGGCGCAAACCCCGCGCGGCGAGGTCGAGGCGGCATTGGCGCTGGGTGCCACTCGGTGGGAGGTGGTCAAAACGGCGGTGCTGCCGTTCGGGCGCTCCGGATACGTCAGCGCCGCGATACTGGGTCTGGGGCGCGCGCTCGGCGAGACGGTGGCGCTGCTGATCATCCTGCGCGTCAGTCCAAAGGAATTCGGCTGGTCGCTGTTCGACGGCGGATCTACCTTCGCCACCAAGATCGCAGCCACCGCGTCGGAGTTCAACGACCAGTACAAGGCCGGAGCCTATATCGCCGCCGGGCTGGTGCTGTTCGTGCTGACCCTGGTGGTCAACGCACTGGCCCGGACCGCCGCCAGCAGGAGGGTGGGCAGTGCCGGAAGGGGCAACCGATGACGGCGCTACTGGACCGCCCGCTCAAGGCGCGGACGTTCTCAGGTGTCAACCTGCGCCGCCGAGCCGCGGACAACGCCGCGACCGTACTGGCCACACTGTCGATGGCGATTGCGCTGGTGCCGTTGGCGTGGGTGCTGTACACGGTCGCGGTGCACGGGTTCACCGTGGTTCGCTCCAGCATGTGGTGGACGCATTCGCAAGCCGGGATGACCGCGTTTGTGGCCGGCGGCGGCGCCTACCACGCGATCGTCGGCACGGTGCTGCAGGCCCTGGTGTGCGCCGCGATCTCGATCCCGATCGGTGTTTTCGTGGCGATCTACCTGGTCGAGTACGGTGCCGGGACGCGGCTTCCCACGTTGGCCAGCTTCATGGTGGACATCCTCACCGGGGTACCGTCGATCGTGGCGGCGTTGTTCATCTACGCAATGTGGGTGGGGACACTGGGTTTCCACCGCTCGGGGTTCGCGGTGTCGCTGTCGCTGGTGCTGCTGATGATCCCGGTGATTGAGCGGGCGACCGAGGAGATGTTCCGGATCGTTCCGATGGACCTGCGTGAAGCGAGTTACGCACTCGGCGTGCCGAAATGGAAAACCATCACCAGGATCGTGATTCCGACGGCGTTGCCCGGGATCATCACCGGAATCTTGTTAGCGCTGGCGCGGGTGATGGGGGAGACGGCTCCGCTGCTGGTGCTGGTCGGATACTCACAGGCCATGAACTTCGACATGTTTCACGGCTTCATGGGGTCATTGCCCGCGATGATGTACGACCAGACATCGGCGGGTGCGGGCACCAGTGCGGCTCCCACCGAGCGCCTCTGGGGCGCTGCCCTGACGCTGATTATGCTGATCGCGTTGCTCAATGTCGGGGCTCGGCTGGGCGCGCGATTCTTCGCGCCCGGGAAGTTCTAGGGAAGATCTGCCGATGGCCAAGCGGCTGGACCTCGCCGGCGTCAACATCTACTACGGGCCGTTCCACGTGGTCGCCGACGTGTCGCTGGCGGTTGCGCCGCGCAGCGTGACCGCGTTCATCGGGCCGTCGGGCTGCGGCAAGTCGACGGTGCTGCGCACGCTGAACCGGATGCACGAGGTCATTCCGGGTGCCCGGGTTGAGGGCTCGGTGCTGCTCGACGGTGAGGACATCTACAGTTCCGGCGTCGACCCGGTCGGGGTCCGTAAGGCGGTCGGCATGGTGTTCGAACGCCCGAATCCATTCCCCACCATGTCGATTCGCGACAATGTGGTGGCAGGGCTGAAATTGCAGGGCGTTCGCAACCGCCGGGCACTCGACGAGGTCGCCGAATACTCACTGCGCGGCGCCAACCTGTGGAACGAGGTCAAGGACCGGCTCGGCGAGCCAGGCGGCGGCCTCTCCAGCGGGCAGCAACAGAGGTTGTGCATCGCACGGGCGATCGCGGTGCAACCCGACGTGCTGCTGATGGACGAGCCGTGCTCGGCGCTGGACCCCATCTCGACGATGGCGATCGAAGAACTGATCGCCCAACTCAAGCAGGACTACACCATCGTCATCGTCACGCACAACATGCAGCAGGCCGCCCGGGTGAGCGACCAGACGGCGTTTTTCAACCTGGAGGGCATCGGAAAGCCGGGCCGGCTGGTCGAGATCGACGACACCAAGAAACTCTTCTCCAACCCGAGCCGCAAAGCCACCGAGGACTATATCTCCGGCCGGTTCGGTTGACCTCTCCAGCTACTCCGGCGCGGGTAGGGTGCTCTCGTCGGGGAACGTGCCGGTGGCCAGGAAGATAACCCGGCGGGCAACTTCGACGGCGTGGTCGGCGAAACGCTCGTAGAACCTGCTCAGCAGCGTCACATCGACAGCTGCGGCTACTCCGTGGCGCCATTCCCGATCCATCAGCACCGAGAACAGGTGCCGGTGCAGGTCGTCCATGGCGTCGTCTTCGGCACGGATCCGGGCGGCCTTGTCCGGATCACTCGACAGCAGCACCTCCTGGGTGCTGCTGCCCAATTCCACTGCAATCCTGCCCATTTCGGCAAAATATCCGTTGACCTCCTCGGGTAGGGCATGCTGCGGATGGCGCCGACGGGCGATCTTGGCCACATGCAGGGCCAGCGCACCCATCCGGTCGATGTCGGCAACCATCTGGATGGCGCTGACGACGGCCCGCAGGTCCCCGGCGACCGGCGCCTGCAACGCCAGCAGCACGAAGGCGCTCTCTTCGGCGTGCGCGCTCATCGCGGCGATCTGCTGGTGGTCGGTGATCACCTGCTCGGCCAGCACCAGATCGGCCTGCAGCAGGGCCTGGGTTGCGCGCTCCATGGCGACTCCGGCCAACCCGCACATCTCGCCGAGCTGCCCGGTCAAGCCGGCAAGTTGTTCCTGGTAGGCGCTGCGCATGTGTTCCACACTAACCTCGGTGCCGGTGCCCGGCCGCGAAGCGAGGGCCTGGGTGCGTGTCACCCAAGGGCCGGGTGCGAATCCTGACTCGCGCTACTCGCAGGTGGTGTCGCCCGCGTTGGTCACGGTCAGGTCTTCGGGCAGCTTGGCCGGTGCACTGCCAGCGCGCTGGGTCAGACGCACACTGACCGACGAGCCACTCGGTGCGGGTGTGCCGACGGAGTGGAAATCCGGGCCGAGAACCACCCGTACCACCTCTCCCATTCCGGCGACACGCTGGACCGCCGGGTTGGCGAGTGTCGACGCCACGGTGGCGGCCGCCTGCTCGTTGCCCGGGGAGAACAGCACCGTGGTCGACTCCAGCGAATCCGGGTAGTCGTCGGGTGTCATGACGTTGAAGCCCGCCTGCTCCAAGTCGTCGGAGGCGCTGGCCGCCAGCCCCGACTGGCCGGTGGCGTTGGAAACCCGCACGGTGACGGCGTCCGGTGTGGTCGTCACGACCCGCACCTGTTCGTTGCGGCTCCCAGTGGACGGGCGAGACGGGCTGGGCGTCGGCACAGTGGGGTTGGTGGGGTCTGTGGGATGTGTTGCGCTGGCCGGGGTCGGTGTGGCGTTCCGGCCGTCCTCACCGGGCAGCGGATCGTCGTCGATGATGGCGTCGAACAGCACCCGCATGTCGGCTACGCGGGGCGGCTCGTCGCCATTCTCGTCGGTTTCACCGGTCGGCACGGTCACGAACGTGATACGGCCGGCGGAGACACCCCGCAACGACTGACCGAGCGCGACCAGGTCCTTGGTCTTGATGTTGTCGACGTGGCTGTCGCTGATGAACATGTTGACGACATTGTTGAGCTTCAGCGGCGAAAGGAATGTGTCCGTGGAGATCAGCGAGCGCAACAGTGACGACAAGAACAGTTGCTGACGTTTGATCCGGCCGTAGTCGCCGTTGAACTCGGTGCTGACGCTGCGCGCGCGCACGTAGTTCAGCGCGGTCTGCCCGTTGATCACCTGACGCCCCGACCGGTCGAGCACGGTGCCCAACTCGTAGTCGTACAGCGGAGTCGCGGTGCACACTTCCACGCCGCCGAGCGCGTCGACCATGCTGGCGAAGCCGACGAAGTCGACGGCCATGAACCGGTTGATGGACAGTCCGGACAGTTTCTGGATCTCTTTCACCAGGCACTTGGGTCCACCGTATGAGTACGTCGAGTTCAGTTTCGTCTCGGTGTATCTCATGTCCGGCCCGTACGTCCCGGTGTCCTCGTCGTAGAGCGGGCCGTACTCGCCGGTGTCGGGGTTCCAGGATTGGCAATACAGCGGGGTGATCGCCAGATCGCGCGGGAACGACACCACCACCACGCGTTTGCGGTTGGCCGGGATGTTGACCAGCATGATCGTGTCCGACCGGGAGCCACCGGCGTCTTCGGTGTCGCCGGCGCCGACGCTGCTGTTCGCGCCGGCGCGGGTGTCCGTGCCGACGATCAGGAAGTTCTCGTCGCCGTATTGCGCGCCCGGGTCGACGATGTCGTGCGAATGCGGGTCCAGCGCGCTGACCTGGCTGAGGCTGTTGTTCTTCGTCGCGCTCCACTGCCAGGCGCCGCCGGTCAGCGCCAGCGCCAGAACCGCCAGCAGCGCCGCCACCGTGCGTCCGGCCAGCAGCATCGGGCGTCGCGCGGGGGCACGCTTCGCCGTCTTCGGGGCCGTCTCGGGTGCGGTCTGGGGGGCCGTCTTGGGAGCTACTGCGGCCGACCCGCCCAAGCGCAGGGGCCGCGCCCGCAAAGGCGTCGACAGCCCGGCGGTCTGCTCGGACTCGCCCGATTCGCCGCCGGTGTGCAGACGGTGAATCCGATCGAGGTCGGGCAACTCGGAGGTGTAGGCCACGCGGGCGATCTCGTCGTATTGCCACCGGTCGGGCTGGGCCTCGGCTTGGGTGATTTCAGGGTTTTCTGTTTCCGGAGCGGCGCGATGATGGCCGGGACTGACGGGAGCGTCGGCGCCGCGGACTCTGGCGATCAGCTCGGCGACGCTCAGTGCGCCCCCGGCGTGGCTTCCGGTTTCCAAGTGGTGGGACGGGGTGTGCCGGCGTTCCCACGGCGCGACCGCGACCCCGGGCGACGACCAGCTGATCGGCCGCCGATCCCCGTTGGAACCAGGGGCAAGCTGGTGGCCAGGCGCGGGCCGGCGGCCAGAAGCGGCGTCATCGCCGTCACTCATGACTCACCTCCCAGTGGCCTCCGAGTCTTGCTCTCGACGTGCCGATACGCACGCCCGCGCAGCGGCGGTGGTTGCCGCACCGTTTCCAGGGAGCGCCCTCCGCGGGCGGTCGCGCCGCGCCTACCTGCGTTTAGCTGTCTACCTACCTGCCCTGTCTGGCGGCATCGGAGTAGATCTGCTACCGCCGGTGGGTCCAACAAGTGCAACAAGACCTCTAGCGTACTGAGGCGTCCTGGAATATGCGATGTCGAGATCGTCTCGATTCAGCCACCGGAGTGCATGATGTCGGCTCCGGCCGGCACCGCGCAGTCGTCGGGATCGGCCAGCCATCCGTCGGGAAGGGCCACCGCGGCCGGCGTTCCCCGTCGGCCCCGCGGCCCGGTCGCGGCGGACGGAAACGGTGTCGGCGCGTCGAGCTGTGCCAGCAGGGCGTCGAGTTCATCGAGCGCTTTGACCAGCGCCAGTCCCCGCCGCAGCTCGGGTCCGGCCGGGAAACCGTGCAGGTACCAGGCGATGTGCTTGCGAAGATCCCGCATGGCTTTGTCTTCGCCGAAGTGTGCGGCCAGCAGTTCGGCATGCCGGCGGATGATGTCGGCGACCTCCCCGAGGGTGGGCGGTGCCGGTGCCGGGCAGCCGGTGAAAGCGGCCGACAGCTCGGCGAACAGCCACGGCCGGCCCAGGCATCCGCGGCCGATGACAACACCGTCGCAACCGGTGGCCGCCATCATGGCCAGCGCGTCGCCGGCTTCGAAGATGTCGCCGTTGCCGAGCACCGGAATCGACCGAACGTGCGCTTTGAGCTGGGCGATCTTTTCCCAGTCAGCAGTGCCGGAGTAGCGTTGCGCCGCGGTGCGGGCGTGCAGCGCCACCGCCGCGGCACCTTCTTCTTCGGCGATCCGACCGGCCTCGAGGTGGGTGTGGTGAGCGTCGTCGATGCCGACCCGGAACTTGACGGTCACCGGCATGGCGGTGCGCTGTGTCGCGCGCACCGCTGCGGCGACGATCGCGCCGAACAGCCGCCGCTTGAAGGGCAGCGCCGCCCCACCGCCGCGCCGGGTCACCTTGGGCACCGGGCAGCCGAAGTTCATGTCGACGTGGTCGGCGAGGCCTTCGTCGGCGATCATCCGCACCGCGGCGTAGG
>NZ_JBYCKY010000061.1:0-2641 GCF_057473605.1 Mycobacterium sp. TH-M82
CGAAGATTTCGACAGCAACTACTACTCGCTGAGCCACCCCAGCGACGCCAACTACATGCGGATCATGGGCGGGTCGGGCTTCGGCATCGACTACGACCCGAACACGGTCGTCGTCGACGCGCCCACCCTCATGCAGGAAATGGATCAGGCGGGCGTATCGTGGGCCAGCTACGACCAGGGCATCCCGGCGGGTACCACCGACATAACGCCGGGTGACGCGGTCGACGCAACGCCATTCGGCCTATTCAGCTACGTCTACCACAACACCCCCGCCTACCTGCAGGAACACATTTTCCCGCAGTCGGATTTGTCCAGCGCTCTGCAGAACCCGAGCACCTTCCCGGACTTCGCGTGGGTCAAACCCGACGAGGCCAGCAACATGGAAGGCCCCATCGATACTCTCTCCGGCCTCGCCAAGTTCATTGTCGGCAACCTCACGAACCAGCAGTACAACGTCGCGGCCGGCGACCAGTACCTCCAGCAGACGATATCCACCATTGAGAACTCGCCGACGTGGACTGACCCGAACGAGAAGGACGCGATCGTCATCACGTGGGACGAGGACAGCAACGTCCTGTCATTGGGCTTGGGTAACGAAGGCAACAATGTTCCGATGATTGTCATCCCGAACGAGGACGCCGTGACGGCTGGGGGGATGCAAGCCGGCCCCTTCACCACCGACACCTACTACAACCAGTACGATCTGATGTCCACTATCGAAGACGCCTTGCGTCCCGAGCCGGGAACTCTGGCCCCGCTCACCGACAACGACAAGTACGCCGAACCCATGAACGCTTTCTGGAAATAGTGGCACCAAGCGTTTATAGCTGGCGCGCGGCCGGAGCGGCATTCGCCGGTGTTTCCCACCGCCCCAGTCCGTAATCGCCCTCGATGGTCGTACGGTGCATGATCCGGCGATACTTCGGGTCGCAGCCACGGGCTTCATGTAGGACACGCCAGTTATCCCACAGCACCATTTCGCCCGGCTGCCAGTGATGCACATAAGGTCGAATACATTTCTGCGCCTCGTCCCAAACTTCCTTGAACAGCGCATCACCTTCCGGGTTTTCCATCCCCTCGATGCCACGACAGCCATACGGCGTCATGTGCAGCACCTTATCGCCGGTCTGGCGTGTCCAGACGGCCGGATGAATGGCGCGGGGAAAGGTTTTCGCGGTCTCTGATACGGTAGCGCCTTTGCTCTGGATGATGCGAAAGGTCTGTGGCAAGCCCCATTTTTGCCGCTCATAATATAGATCGAGCGTATAGATGATGTTGAGGGGTTCGGCCTTCTGCCGAATATCCGGTGCCATCTGCTTATAGATGTCGATGCCATCGGCAAACGCCGTATCGCCGCCCTCGGGAGGGGTCTCGTCGGCCCGCAACACTCCTGCGCGGTTCAGCTCATTGTTATACGTGTGGTCGAAATGCCAAGGCTGCCATAACATCAACGGCTTGCCGTCGATTTCGACGATGGTGGCTTTCGGGTCGGTGGCGATGGTGATCACGCCGGGCATGTTAGCGCGGTCATAGCGGCGCACCGTCTTCACCGGATGGTCCTTCAGTGGTCCGATCACCTCGCTGATCAACACCTGCATTTCGGCGGTCGGCTCAACTGCCTCGAAGACGATGACACCGCGATCCTCGAAGACGTGGCGGATCTGGTGCCGCACATCCGCGTCGTCCAAGGCTTGCCGTGTCACACCGGAGATACGCGCGCCGAATGGAAGATCCGCGTGCAGCGGGCTGACATCCAATGAAACCATCGATTCAAACTCCTCGCAGTTCAGGCCAGCAACAGCGCTGATGGCTCTATTGAATCATCCCGGGTTTGCATGCGCCTTGGTAACCTACGAGCTGCCTGACCGCTTGCGTAGGTATCAGTCGGGAATTGCTCGGCGCATGAGAGACCACCCAGCGGGTCAGGCCAGCACCTCTACGGTTACGTCGAGTGCGCGGGCGCGTCGATCGCGGGTAACCAGTGTGCGCCGATGTTCGTATGCGGTGGCGCCGACGAGCGCGTCGTACACCGACCCACCTGCGATCCCTGCCGAACCGAGTGTGGCCGGTAGCGATGCTACCGCTGGCCGGCATCGCGCAATGTCCGCACCATCTCGTCGTTGATCTCTGCGCCACCCGCAGGTATGAGCCAGCGTCCGTCCCGCTCGTCGAGTGAGTCGCCAGCGGGTGGTTCGACGCGCAACGCCTTGGGAATAATCAGTCGTCCTGCCTTATCAATGGTTGCTCGCATGCCTAAAAACGACCATCGGGGTTCGATATCACGGCCGCGAGCGTGCGCAAAACCGGGTCCTCGCGCCGCGTGTCGTGCGTGGGCACGCACGCTCGCGCCGGGGTGCACGCCAAGTAAGCTGGCCTATCGTGCAAAAACGGCGACGTCTGGGCGTGATGGGTGGGACGTTCGACCCCATCCATCACGGCCACCTGGTTGCCGCCAGTGAGGCAGCCGACCGGTTCGACCTCGACGAAGTGATCTTCGTGCCGACCGGCCAGCCCTGGCTGAAGGATCGCCACGTCACCGCCGCGGAGGACCGCTACCTGATGACGGTGATCGCCACCGCGTCCAACCCGCGCTTCTCGGTGAGCCGGGTCGACATCGACCGCGGCGGCCCCACCTACACCC
>NZ_JBYCKY010000062.1:0-6569 GCF_057473605.1 Mycobacterium sp. TH-M82
ACTTCGACACCCTGCGCAAAAAAGGCGGACTGTCCGGCTACCCGTCGCGTGCCGAGAGCGAGCACGACTGGGTGGAGTCCAGCCACGCCAGCTCGGCATTGTCCTACGCCGACGGGCTGGCCAAAGCGTTCGAGCTGACCGGGCACCGCAACCGGCATGTGGTCGCGGTGGTCGGCGACGGCGCACTGACCGGGGGCATGTGCTGGGAGGCGCTGAACAACATCGCCGTGGCGCACCGGCCGGTGGTCATCGTCGTCAACGACAACGGCCGCAGCTATGCCCCGACGATCGGCGGTTTCGCCGAGCACCTGGCCGCGCTGCGACTGCAGCCCGGTTACGAGAAGCTGCTGGAGAAGGGCCGCGGCGCGGTGCGCGGGATGCCGGTCGTCGGCGAGCTGGGCTACCAGGTGATGCACAGCCTCAAGGCCGGGCTGAAGGACGCGTTGTCCCCGCAACCGCTCTTCACCGACCTCGGTGTGAAGTACGTCGGCCCGGTCGACGGCCACGACGAACACGCGGTGGAGTCCGCGCTGCGCCACGCCCGCGGCTTCGGTGGGCCGGTGATCGTGCACGTCGTCACCCGCAAGGGGATGGGTTACGCGCCGGCGGAGAACGACCAGGCCGAGCAGATGCATCAATGCGGGGTGATCGACCCGGCGACCGGGTCGGCCACCACGGTGGCGGCGCCCAGTTGGACGTCCGCATTCTCTGATGCGCTCATCGAGTACGGATCCAAACGTCGTGACGTCGTCGCGATCACTGCGGCCATGCCCGGCCCTACCGGGCTGACCGCATTCGGGCAGCGGTTCGGCGATCGGATGTTCGACGTTGGCATCGCCGAGCAGCATGCGATTACATCGGCAGCCGGGCTGGCGATGGGCGGGCTGCATCCGGTGGCAGCGATCTACTCGACGTTCCTCAACCGCGCCTTCGACCAGATCATGATGGACGTGGCGCTGCACAAGCTACCGGTGACCTTGGTCCTCCATCGCTCCGGGATCACCGGCAACGACGGCGCCAGCCACAACGGCATGTGGGATCTGTCGATGCTGGGGATCGTGCCCGGCATGCAGGTGGCCGCTCCACGCGATGCCACCCGGCTGCGTGAAGAACTCGGTGAGGCGCTCGACATCGGCGACGGGCCGACCGCGATCCGGTTCCCCAAAGGCGATGTGGGTGAGGATATTCCGGCTGTGCAGCGGCGCTGTGGGGTCGACGTGCTCGCCGTTCCGGCCGACGGGTTGACCGCCGACGTGCTGCTGGTGGCGGTCGGTGCCTTCGCGGCGATGGCGTTGGCGGTGGGCGAGCGGCTGCACAACCAGGGCATCGGGGTGACCGTGATCGACCCGCGCTGGGTGCTGCCGGTCTCCGATGTGGTGGCCGACCTGGCCCGCGAGCACAAACTGGTGGTCACGCTGGAAGACAACGGCAGCAGCGGCGGGGTGGGGTCGGCGGTGTCGGCGGCGCTGCGCCGTGCCGAGATCGACGTACCCTGCCGCGATGTCGGGCTACCGCAGCGGTTTTACGAGCACGCCTCGCGGGGTGAGGTGCTCGCCGAGGCAGGACTGACCGGGCAGGACGTGGCCCGCCAGATCACCGGCTGGGTCGCCGCCCTGGGCAGTGCCGTAGCCACCGAGCTGGAGAGCAGCGAACACCTGGACTAACCGGCACCGCTGAAAGCCGTGAACTATTAGACGGTCGGCTGCAACGCCGTCGCCAGGGCCGGGACCACCAGTTCGCGCTGCCAGGCCCGGGCGTCGCCGGTGCGGAGAAACTCTTCGATCGCCACAGCGACCGCCGCTACGTCGGGGCCGGTCGCCGGTTCCCAGTCCCAGCAGAGCCGTCGTATCAGGTCGGGCGCCACCAGGTTCTCGGTGGGCACCTTTACTTGCTGAGACAGCTCGCTCAGCGCAGCGCGGGCCGCCTCCAACCGGGCGGCGGCCTCGGGCTTGCGCTTGGCCCATCGGGTCGCCGGGGGCGGGCCGTTCTGCGGTTGGGCCGTCTGGGGCGGATCGGGGTTGTCGCGCGCTGCGGCCAGCGCCGCCAGCCAGGTCCGGGCGCTGCGGCGCTGCCTGGGCCCACCGAATCCCGGCAGTTTGATCAGCTCGTCGACGGTGCCGGGGGCGGCAACGGCCGCGGCGATGATCGCCGAATCGGGCAGTATGCGGTGCGGCGCAATGTCCCGGCGTTGCGCGATCCGGTCGCGCACCGTCCATAGTTCGCGGACCGCGGCGAGCCGACGCGGGTCGCGTACCTTGTGAATGCCCGACGTGCGCCGCCACCGGTCTCGCCGGGTCGAAGCGGCGGCACGCCTGGCGCCCACCGCCCGAAGATAGTCGAATTCCTGTGCGGCCCACTCGCTTTTGCCCTGCTCGGCCAGCACCTCGGCGATCGCCCGACGCAGTTCGATCAGCACCTCGACATCCAGCGCCGCGTAGTTGAGCCATGCCGGCGGCAGCGGACGTTTGGACCAGTCGGCTGCGGCGTGACCCTTGGCCAGGGTCAACCCCAGCAGCCGCTGCACCATCGTTGCGAGGTTGACCTTCTCGAAGCCGGCCAGGCGGCCGGCCAACTCGGTGTCGTACAACGCCGGTGGCCGCATGCCGACCTCAGCCAGGCACGGCAGATCCTGGTCGGCGGCGTGCAGAATCCATTCGTCCTCGCCCAGCACCTGGGCCACCGGCCGCAGCACCGTTGCCGGGTCGCCGGCGTCGCCGACCGGGTCGATCAGCACCGTGCCGGCCCGGGCGCGCCGGATCTGGATCAGGTAGGCCCGGTTGGAGTAGCGAAAGCCCGACGCCCGCTCGGCGTCCACCGCGAAAGGCCCGTGGCCACCGGCCAGCAGTTCTGCGGCCGAGGCGACCTGGGCGGCGGTGACCGACACGTGCGGTATGCCGCTGGCCGGGTGCGTCAGCGGAGTCGGCTCGGGCTGCTCGGTAGCCGAATCTGACGGGTCAGACGCCATGTCAGACGCGGGTTCGTGCACCCAGGTCGGTCACCCCGGCCGGCGGCAGCCCCGCCGCGTATTCAAGTACCGCGCAGAACGCCTGGACGTGCGCGTCGAGTTCGGGCGTGGTAGCGGTCCAGGATGCGCGCAGTTCCAGCTGATGTCCGCGCGGCGGCCCGGATATATCGCCGTAGCGCACCGAGGTGGTCGCGGTGACGGTACCGCCCAGTGCGGTGACGTGCTCGGTACGCGACTCCAGTGCTTCGACCAGCCAGCTCCACGCCACCTCGGGCAGCAACGGGTCGATTGCTTCGTGGGAGTCGAGATCGGCCTGGACGTAGGCCACCAGGCGCATGGTGCCGTCCCAGGCGTCGATGCCGTCCGGGTCGTACAGCAGGATCAGTCGTCCGTAGGCGTCACCCTCGGACTGCTCCGGGACAGTCTCGGCCTCCGGGTGTTTGACCTCCGCACCCAGCGCATAGCTGTACGGCGCGAGGCGCTGCGGCGGCCGGATGGGGCCCAACTCGATCTCCGACCGCACCACGGCGGCAGACATCGCCTGCACCGCTTCGCGAAACGGGGCCGGCTCGGCTGACGTCACTTGCCGCTCCTCCTCATCGCTTCGTCCCCCGCAAGCGGGTGGGGGCACCTCCCGCTCGCGGGGGCGTACCCCCACTGCATCGTCGACGGCGCGGGTCACAACGTTTCACGCTAGCCCCACCCACTGACAGGCCGGGACAGGCGCGCCGACCCGGGGAGGCCGGCCGGTTAGCTGGTGGAGTCCCCGGTGCTCAGGACGGTGGTGGGTCGTCGTCAGGGTAGTGGTCGGGCCCGGCGCGGGCGGAGGCCTGGGCTTGGCGTTCGGTGCGGTTTTTTCGGCGTTCGATTTCGATGTAGCGGGCACGGTTTTGGGCGCGGGTGCGGCGGCGTTGGGGCATCACGGCGGTGCGGCCGGCGCAGCGGTCGGTGGGCGGCTCGGGTGTGGTTTCAGGCGGGGTGAAGTCACCGGTGGGGATGCACAGGGCGGGAAAGAGCAGGGCGCTGAGGTTTCTAACAAGCCGGGAAACTACCCCCCTGTCGCGGGTGCTGGAGCGTCAACGAAGGCCCGTTCATGATCTGACCAACCGCCGGCGCGAAACGACTCCGCCGGCATCGGGTGGATTCACGGAAGAAGAGTGAAAGCCTCGATATGGGACGGACGAACGACGGTGAAGTGACGGCGGTCGACGGTCGCGATCTCAGTGATACCCAACCGTTCTGCTGTGGTCACCACGGAAGCGTCTACGGTGCCAAGCGGCAGGTCGCGGTACCGCGCAACAAGTTCAGCGATCCGCAACCAATCGCCCGCAGCTACCGACTCGCCGATGAACGCACCATCGGCCAAGTCGGCGAGGAATCGCACCTCAGGTTCGACGCCCAGCCGGGTACCCAGCAGGTAGACCACCTCGGTGATGACGAGTGTCGGGACGATCAACGGACCCGGATGGGTCTGCAGAAGCTCCAGCGACGACACATGGTGAGCGTCGTCGGCGTCGACGTAGGCATAGAGAGGACCCGCATCGACAACAATTGCCCCTATGGCCCGGCCTCGGCAGCCAAAATCTCCTCGATACGCTCGGAGACATCGCTACGGCCGCTACGGCCGACGGCCGCTGCGTTGAGGCGCCGACGGCCACCGGTCACGCCGAGGTACGCCTCGAGCGCTTCACGGCTGACGTCCGAGATGGTCAAATTCCGTCGCCGAGCCTCGTGCCGCAGACGAGCATCCAGCGCGTCAGGGATCTTGACCGTCGTCCGTTTCATGTATGCCAGCATACGCCAGCTGGCCACGTATCGGCCAGAAGTACCCACCGCCACTCACCTCGCCTGACACGGGATAGCCCTCGTTGTCAGAACGGCACGACGGTTGGCTGCGTTCGAAGACAGGCTTGGCCCGGTTGGTCTCGTTTTCAACACAGCACTTTGAGGTACCCCTCGGCTGTTGCAAACAACACCCCACACCTTCGCCGATGCTTTCACCAGCCATTTTGTTCGTGACCCATGGTCGAAACGACAGAGTGATCTAAGCTTGGTGACGAGTCCGGAAACTACCCCCTCACGTGTGTCGAGCCTGTCGCGAGGCGATTCTGTCGTGCGACCCGGCGGCGCGGGTGGTCTGGTCACGACTGGGCGTGCGCTATTCCACCGGATCGGCGATCCGGAACCCAAGGGTCATAGCCACTGATTTCATAGTCACATCGTGGGTGGTGACAACCAGGTCATCGAGGCCGGAACGCAACGCCGACGCGAGGTGGATGGCGTCGAGCGAGCGAATGTGAGGGATGATTGCTTCCGCTTCCTGCAAAACGGCGTGGTCGAGCGGGATCGTGTCGAGATAATCCAGAATCTGGTCGCGGTCGGCGACCGGCAAGCTCTCCCGCCGTAATACGCGGGTGATCTCGGTGCGGAGGATGCGTGAAGAAACGACGCGATCGTCGTCTCTGCCGGTCGTGCTGTCGAACCATTGGGCTGCTGACGCCGAATGGCCGAGCATGATGCGTACGGCGACGGAGCTGTCGAGGTAGTGGTAAGTCACCACAGGCCCTTTTCTTCGTTGAGAAGCTCATCGATGGTCGATGCCGTGGTGAGGTCATGCCGGGCGATTATGCGGGTACGTGCGGGTCCGCTTGCCTTCCGGGAAATAAGGGCTGCCGACGAGACGGCGGGAAGGATTGTGCCGATCCGGCGGTTGTGGCGGGTCAGCGCGTATGGCTCGCCCCCTTCGAGGTCGGCGATCATTGAAGCAGGATTCTGGCGCAGTTCACCGACGGAGATCGACTTCATGAGGCTAGATTACCAGGGAATTGTCTACTTTTGTCTACGATGTTAAATCCCGGGACGGGAGTAGGTTGAGGACGGATGAGGGCCGTTAACTCGCTCTGCCGTGACTGACCCAGTGCGAACTGCGAAATTCACCGCTACGGCAGTGAGACTGGACCTGCCGGCGTTCCTGGGGTAGATACCCACAAAGAGCTGTCGCGGTGAGACCGTGCTGGGGACCCGTAGCTTTTCCACCACCCTTACCGGCTATCATGCCCTGCTGGCCTGGATCACCGGGTTCGGCGAGCTGGCCCGCATCGGCGTCGAAGGCACCGGCTCCTACGGTGCCGGTCTGATGCGGCATCTGGCCAAAGCCGGTGTGAGCATCCTTGAGGTCGACCGGCCCGACCGCTCCGATCGGCGCCGCAAGGGAAAAGACGATGACCTCGACGCGATCAACACCGCACGCGCCGTGCTGCACCAGCATCGCACGGCTATCCCCAAGTCCAAAGACGTTGCGGTGGAAGCGCTTCAGGTGCTTCGAGTCGCACGGGCACACGCGATACGAGAACGCCGCAACACCCTGCAGCTGCTATTCATGACCATCATCGCGGCTCCCGAGGAGCTACGCGACCAGGTCCGCAACCTGACTCGCATGCAACTGATTCGGGTCCTGGCGGCCTGGCGGCCCGACGTGTCCAACGCCACCGACCCGGTCACCGCCAACGTGGTCCCAGATGGAAAACTCCCGGTCGGCCTGCTGTTCGCGGCGCCGGCGCAGCGCATCGGCGTCGGCGTGGGCCACGATCTTGTCGGCATAGCC
>NZ_JBYCKY010000063.1:0-3424 GCF_057473605.1 Mycobacterium sp. TH-M82
GCTGGCCCAGGCGTCGTTGCGCTACCACGACGCCGTCTACGTCGCCAGCGCCGAACGTCACGCCACCGCGCTACTCACCAGCGACACTCGCATCGAACGCTCCGGCGCTCCAATCCACTGCGCCGTCATCACCATCCGACCAGACGGCGGCGGCCGAAGCACCTGAGCGTCTGGGCGGCGGAACTGTTATTGCGCCTGGCTCACCGACGACATGTGAAAGTCGGGGATCCGCAGCGACGGCATCGCCGCCCGGGTGACCCAGTCTGCCCACTCCCGCGGCAGGGTCGGCTCGGACACACCGGCCTGGGTGGCCCGCCGCAGCAAGTCCAGCGGGCTTTCGTTGAACCGGAAGTTGTTCACCGCCGCCGTCACCGCGCCGTCCTCGACCACATATACGCCATCGCGGGTCAGCCCGGTCAGCAGCAGCGTGGTCGGGTCGACCTCGCGGATGTACCACAGCGTGGTCAGCAGCAGACCGTGCTCGGTGGCCGCGACCATCTCGTCCAGCGTGGCAGGATTGTCCGGCCCGCCGGTCATCAACAGGTTGTCGGCGGCCACCGCCACCGGTGCGCCGAATTCGGCGGCGCTGGCCCGCGGGTAGGCCAGCGCGTTGATCACCCCGTCGCGGATCCAGTCCACCCGGGCGATGTCCATCCCGTTGTCGAACACCGACACCGTCTCCGAGGAGCTGGTGGCCGCGACAAACGGCGCGCACTGCAGGCCGGGCGCCGACGGATCGGAGTACAGGGTCAGCGGCAGTCCGCTC
Source organism: Mycobacterium sp. TH-M82 (assembly GCF_057473605.1). Lineage (NCBI taxonomy): Bacteria > Bacillati > Actinomycetota > Actinomycetes > Mycobacteriales > Mycobacteriaceae > Mycobacterium > Mycobacterium sp. TH-M82. The sequence continues at coordinate 767 of NZ_JBYCKY010000063.1, forward strand.
AGCCGCTCCCCCACCCGGGTGCCGCCGCCGGGTGCCGACAGCGCGGTACGGCCCTCCTGCGCGCCGCGGCCGGCCATCGTCCACCCCAGGTAGATCATCATGTCGGCCACCGTCGACGGCGGCATCAGCGTCTCGTAGCGCCCAGCCGGCAACTCGACGCTGCGCGCCGCCCAGCTCAGCCGCGTCGACAGCTGCTCCAGCAGCGAATCGGTTGGCACGTCGGCGAAATCCGGTGTCGCAACGCCGGCCCAGGCACTGGAGGACCCGCGTTTGGCGTTGATCTCCACCGATCCGCCTGGCTGGGTGTAGCGGCGGCGCAGGCCCGTCGAGGATGCGACGAACGTCGTCGCCACCTCGTGGTGGGCGAAGCCGTAGAGCTGGTCGGTGCCGGAGAAGCCGCGGCTCAGCGACTGCGCAAGCCCACCGAATACGTCGGCTCCCGTGCCGGGCACCGGCGCGTCCCAATCGTCCGGGGTGCCCGTACCGGTCAGCAGCGGTGCGGCGTCGCGAGCCTCCGGTGCGTCGGCGGCGGCCTCCGCCGACGCCGCCACCAGGTGCGCGATCAGCGCCGGGTCCACCTCCGCCGAACGCAGCACACCGACCTGCGGGGTCTGGCCATCAGGCGAGACCATCGAGATCACGGTGGTCGCCCGGCTGGTCGACACCCCGTTGGTGGTCATCGAATTACCTGCCCACCGCAGCGACGCCTCGCTGCGGTCGGTGACCAGCACGATGGTCGCATCAGCGGCACCGGGCCGTGCGGCGTCCAGCGTGATGTCGATCACCTGCTGCGCGCGGATCATCGGCGCCGCTCCTCCTCATCGCTGCGCTCTGCATCGTCGCCGGCGCGGATCATCGGCGCCGCTCCTCCTCATCGCTGCGCTCTGCATCGTCGCTGGCGCGGATCATCGGCCAGCCTCGGAGCGGGTGTTGAGCACATTGACGCCGCGGAACAGCGCCGACGGGCAGCCGTGGCTGACCGCGGCCACCTGGCCGGGCTGGGCCTTGCCGCAGTTGAACGCCCCGCCGAGCCGCCACGTCTGCTGTCCGCCGACGGCTTCCATCGCGTTCCAGAAGTCGGTGGTGGTGGCCTGATAGGCCACGTCGCGCAGCTGTCCGTCCAGCCGGCCGCCGCGGATCCGGAAGAACCGCTGGCCGGTGAACTGGAAGTTGTAGCGCTGCATGTCGATTGACCAGGATCTGTCGCCGACGACGTAGATGCCGTCGTCGACCCGGGCGATCAGGTCGGCGGTGCTCGTGTCGTCGGGGCTGGGCTGCAAGCTCACGTTGGCCATCCGCTGGATCGGGACGTGGTGCGGCGAGTCGGCATACGAACAGCCGTTGGAGCGGTCCCGGCCGAGTCTTGGCGCGAACACCCGGTCCAGCTGGTAGCCAACGAAGATGCCGTCGCGCACCAGATCCCAGCTCTGCGCGGCGACCCCCTCGTCGTCGTAGCCGATGCTGGCCAGCCCGTGCTCGACGGTGCGATCGGCGGTCACGTTCATCACCGGTGAACCGTAGCGCAGGCTGCCTAGCTTGTCCGGGGTGGCGAACGACGTGCCGGCGTAGGCGGCTTCGTAGCCGATGGCACGGTCGTATTCGGTTGCGTGCCCGATGGATTCGTGGATGGTCAGCCACAGGTTGGTCGGGTCGATCACCAAGTCGGTCGGCCCGGCTGTCACGCTGGGCGCCTTGACCTTCTCGGCCAGCCACACCGGTATCTGCGCCAGCTCCGCCGACCAGTCCCACACGTCGTCGCCGGCGAGCGCCTCCCAGCCGCGGGCGGCGGGCGGCGCGCACGTGCGCATGGTGTCAAAGCCGTCGGCGCCGACGGTGACCGCCTCGCAGGTCGCCATCAGGCGCACCCGCTGCTGGGTGATCGAGGATCCGAAGGTGTCGGCGTAGAAGGTTTGCTCTTTGACCGCGGTCAGCGCCGCCGCGGCATGCTGGACACCGTCGGCGGAGAGCAGCCGGCCCGAGTAGTCCTCCAGGACGTCGATCTTGGCCGCGGTGGGCACGTCGAACGGGTCGATCCGGTAGCTCGACACCCAGGTGGCGTCCGCGTAGACCGGTTCGGGTGCCAGCTCTATGCGTTCGGCATTGAGCGCCGCCAGGGTCCGGGCCGTGGCGACGGCGCGCCGCGCGGTGTCGGCGGCAACCCCGGGTGCCAGCTCGGCGTGGGAGGCGAATCCCCAGGTGCCGTCGACGATCACCCGCACCGCCAGGCCGAGCTCGCGATTGACGACGGCGGTCTCCATCTCGCCGTCGCGCAGCTGGATGATCTCGGTGGCGATCCGGTGCACCCGCAGGTCGGCATGGCTGGCCCCGGCGATTCGAGCGGCGCCGAGGGCGGCGTCGGCCAGCTCGTGGCGCGGCAGGGCCAGAAATTCCTCGTCGATCCCCCGGTCGGATGTCACGGCTCCACGGTAGTCACCGGCTTTAATAACTGCATGGTTAGCACACGCGCCCGGTCCACCGCGGTGGGCTACGCGCTGCTGGCGCCGAGCCTGTTCGGGGTGGTCGCGTTCCTGCTGCTACCGATGCTGGTGGTGGCCTGGCTCAGCCTGCAGCGGTGGGATCTGCTCGGCCCGATCAGCTATGTCGGCGGCGCCAATTGGCGTTCGGTGCTGACCGATTCGACATTCGGCAATTCGCTTG
>NZ_JBYCKY010000064.1:0-11498 GCF_057473605.1 Mycobacterium sp. TH-M82
GCTGGCGCCAGCGCAGGAAACGGTGCAGCACAGCCACATACAGCAGCGCCTGCAGGGGGTAGTCGGAGTGCAGCATCGCCTCGGCTAGTCGTGGGTAGCCGTAGTCGGCGGCGGTGTCGCCGAGGTGATTGGTCTTGTAGTCCACCACCAGGTAGCGCTGCCCGGGCAGCCGCAGCACCACGTCGAGCGAACCGGAGAGATACCCCCGCAGCGGCTGGTGGCCGAGCGCATCGGACATCAGCCGGTCGGCATACGGGGCGAACGGGTCGTCTGCGGTGAGATGTTCGCGCAGCAGCAGACCCACGTCACCGACGCACACATCGGGTGCCGAGCCGCGGCTGTCACCACCGGCCAGGGGAATCTCAAATCCCAACTCCCGCAACCGGTCTGCCCCTCCGATCTGTCGCAGGGTCAGCCCATTGGCCAGCGGTCCCAGCGGGGTGTCATGCATCGGTACCAGTGCCGCGGCCAGCTCGCCCGCCTCGACATCGACTGGCCACCACGCCTGATGGAGCCGAATCTGGCTCGCCAGTTCGCCAACAAGGTCAGCGGCGAACGGGTCGGCGGTCTCCAGCACCTTGTGCACCAGCGACCCGAACGTTGCGCCGCCGGGCAAAGTCGCCATCGGTGAGATGATGCCGGAGCCATCGGGCGCGGGTGGCTGGGTGACCGTGACATCGTCGGACTCGTCGTCGCGGGCGGTCACCTCCGGCTCGCTGTGCACGCCGGCCTGGTCGGCGTGACGGATCAGCGCCGAGTAGGAGGTACGTCGCCATCCGGTGTCGATCCTGCGATGAAAGTGGCGCACCGCCAACGCAGCGTGCCGTTGCGGCGGCACACCCGTGGCCGGCGGGCCGACGACCGATTCCTCCACCACCGGGCCGCCGATGGCCTGCCACTTTGCGAATGCCGTCCAGGCGTCCTCGTCGGAGATCCCCGACGTGCACCGGATCGGCACTTCGGGGTCGTGCGCTTCCCGGCCACGCAGCAGCCGCGACAGGCCGCCGTTCGCCTCGTCGACGGTCGGTGCCCACCACGCCACCACCTGCGACTGCGCCCGGGTCAGCGCCACATAGGCCTGCCGGATGCTGTCGTCCGAGTTTTCCCGGCGATTCTGTCGGACGACATAGGCGCGGTCGGGGCCGTTCCGCCCGCCGATGTCCAGACAGCGGTTACCGCTGTCGTCGTGGAACAACAGGATGTCGTCGGTGCGCACATACCGGCGAAACATGAACGGCAGGTACACGATGGGGAACTGCAGGCCCTTGGCCACGAACACCGTCATGATCTGCACCGCGGCAGCGTCGCTGTCCAGTCGGCGGTTGCGCTCGGCGATGCCCCGGTTTTCGTCGCGCTGACGGCGCAGCCAATCCAGCAGGCCGGGCAGGCCCAATCGGTCCCGGTGTGCGGCCTCCTGCAACAACTCGGCAACATGCGCGAGATCGGTCATCTGGCGCTCGCCGCCGTGTTGCCCGAGTACCCGCCGGCCCATCCCGTGCATCTTGGCCGCTTCGAACACGGCGGCAATCTCACCGAACCGGGTGTGGTCGGCCCACTCCCGCAGCGTGCTGGCGATCCGGTCGGTCAGCTCGTCGCCGCCGCGGACAAGCTCTTCGGCGGTGTGGCCGACAAACATCGTCATCGCGGCGGCACGCACCAGCCCGCTGCGGTGCGGCTGGTCGAATGCCTCCAGCAGGCACAGCCAATCGTCGGCCGCCTGCGACTTGAACACATCACTGTCGCCGGTGTAGACCGCTTGAATCCCGGCCTCGGCCAGCGTATCCCGGCAGATCCCTGCGTCCTGGTGCCGGTCGACGAGCACCGCGATGTCACCGGCTTGCACCGGACGGCCATCGAATGTCGCGCCGCTGTTCAGCAGGGCACCGATATCGGCGGCCAGGTCGGCGCCGATGTGTCCGCGCAGCACGTCGATCGGGATGGTGTCGGTGCCTTGGTAGCCGAGCGTGTTACGGCGCACCACCCGCAGGCGAAACGCTGCGTTGTGCGGGGCGCCGGCCAGCCGGTGCCCGGCTCGGACGGCCCGCACCGGGTACACGACGATGTCGGGGTGACCGAGCGCCGCACCGGAGAGCACCGCCTGCAGGCGGTCGACCAATGCTTGATCGCTGCGCCAATTCATGTCCAGCGTGTACTGGCGGTCCGCTGCGCTCGCCGCCTTGAGATAGGTGTAGATGTCACCACCGCGAAACCCGTAGATCGCCTGCTTGGGGTCGCCGATGAGAATCAGCGTCGAATGGCCGGTGAACGCACGGTCGAGGACCTGCCACTGGATCGGGTCGGTGTCCTGGAACTCGTCGACCATCACGATGCGCCAACGTCTCCGCATCCGTTCGCGAGCATCGGAGTCCCACGGCTTCAGGGCCTTTGCCAGCCGGACAAGCAGGTCGTCGAAGCCCTGGATGCCCAGTGTGTCTTTGCGGTGCTCCAGCTCGGCGAGCACGTCGTCGGCGAAGCTGCGCCGCACGTCGGCGCCGCTGCCGGGCTGAGGGTTTCGCGGGTGCAGTTCGGCACACGGATCTGCCACAACCTTACGGGCCAGGGTGAGCGCGTCGGCGAAGCCGAGCACCGGGTCGGTGTCCTCGCGGCCGAACCGGGCGAGGTATCGATCGGTGACGATTTGGGTGATCACATCGTCGAGATCTTCCTCGAGTTTGACGTCGGCGGCGGTATCCCCGGCGACCCCAAGAGATTTCAGCACCAGGCCGCAGAACTCGTGGATGGTCGCGATGGTGGCGGTGTCGAACGTCGCCAGTGCGTGCGCCAGGCGCGAACGCCAGACGCTGCGCTCTTCGTCGCTGCCGCGCAGCAGGTGTTCCAGCAGGGTGTTATCCGGCGCCCGCCGACCGTTCAACGCGGCGACGGCGGTCGTTATCTGGTCGCGTACCCGCTCGCGCAGCTCCCGGCTGGCCGCCCTGTTGAACGTGATCAGCAGCATCTCGTCGAGCCGGGCGCCGGTCTCGGCGATATAGCGGGTGACCAGGCCGGCCAGCGCGAACGTCTTTCCGGTGCCGGCGCTGGCCTGCAGCACCGTGGTGGAGTTCGGCTCCGGCAGAGCCGCCAGCAGGTCGAAGGTGTCCATCGACACCATCAGCAGGGCTTCCCCTCCGCACCCAGCAGCGGCGCCCACAGCCGGACGGCCAGCGCACCGAAGCGGGTGTCTTCGTCGGGCATCTCCTCACCGGGTTGCGGTGGGTCGCTCAGCAACACCTCGAAGGGGGCGTCGGGTCCCCACACACGCACGTGCGCGTGCTTGGTGTTCTCCCCGATGCTTCTGCCCCGGTTGTTTTTCTTGCGCCACGTGCTGGCCGCTAGAGGCGCCGGGTTGCGGCGGCCCTGGGCGCGTTTCTGGGCCCACGCGTACGACGTCTTCAGCGGCAGCGGCAGCGGCTCGCGGCGCCCGGCATCGAAGATCAGCACCAGGTCGCGCAGCACTGCCAGTGGGTGGGGTGGCACCGTCAAGCGGCACACATCGGCCTGGCCGTTGTTGTCCCGGCCGACGCAGTAGGCGCTCCACTCCCGGTCGGAGCCGTTGGCGGCCAGCGCAATCAGCGAAATCCAGGTATTCAGCTTGTATTTGGGCGACAACTTGGAATACGTCACCGTCACGACGCGATTGCCGAACACCCGGTTGACGGTGCCGGTGACCCGACGCCCGTCGCCGAGGCCGATGTCGACGTCGCAGGCGCCCGCATCCACCCGCTGGTACTCGACCGCCAGGTCTGCCAGTCCGCCGGCCGTCGTGCTGATCGCATCGGCCCGGCGCCAGCCCAGCTTCAGCGGCGGCAGTGCGCCGCGGCGCCACTCGGCTTCCTGGGCGACCTCGCGTTCCATGCCGCGCAGGATGTCGCGCAGCATCCGGTCACCTACCTGCCACTCCTGGAGCGGACCGAGTGCGACCGGCATCGCGTCGTCGATGCCGTCGATGTCCCACGGCAGCGCGTAGTCCAGCGCGGTGAAGAAACCCTTGACCGGCTCGCCGAAGAAGTCCAGCAGGCCGGCCAGGCTGATATCGTCCTGCAGCAACACCGGCAGCGGAGCTGCAGCGAATTGTATTGCGGTGCTGCGTGCCCCAGCAACCGCCTGGGCGGCGGCCAGTGCGGTCGGGTCGAAGGTGAACGGTACACCGGGCACCAGCTCGCCCGGGGTGACGTTGCGCCGATCGAACGGTTGCAGCGGGTGCCGGATGAGGATGTCGCCACGCACCGGTTTCTCGGCTGTCGCATCCAGCGCGTCGAGCAGCTCGGCCAGCGGCACCGCCGGCGGGTGAGCTTTGCCGGTGTGCTCGTCGGCGCCGGTGTAGGTGATCACCAGCGTCCCGGTGGCCGCACACACGGCGTCGAGCAGCAGCTGGCGGTCCTCGGAACGGATGTCGCGCTCCCCGGTCAGCGGTCGCCGGCCCAGCACGTCGTCGCCGTCGACGTGGTCCAGTCGCGGAAACACCCCGTCGTCGAGGCCGACCAGGCAGACCACCCGGTGCGGCACCGAGCGCATCGGCACCATGGTGCACACCGTCAGGGTGCCGGTGCGGAAGTTCGCCCGGGTGGCGCGCCCGGCCAGGTGACCGGTCAGCAGCGCCCGCACATCGGACAGCCGCAGCTGCGTCTCATCGCGAGATCCGGCCTGCGCCAGCACGTCTGACAGCTCCCGCTGCAGTTCGCCCTGCTGCCACGCGTCGTCGGCGTGGACGCGGGTCAGGCTGGCGACAGCGTCGGTGAGCGCAACGACCCACTCGGCGAGCGAACGGGTGCCACCCAGCTCGTCGGCGGCCGCCTGCAGCCGGGTGATGAACTCGGCCAGCCGCCCGGCCAGCTCGACCCGGTTACTGCCGACATCGTCTAGTGGCAGTGCGGTGTGCAGCCAGGCACGGGAGTCCTCGGACATCGCCACCCCGGTCAAGATCCGGTCCAGCCCGAACCGCCAGGTGTTGTGCACTATGCCGTCGAGCCCGTACGGCGCCCGGTGTGCGGCGTCGAAGCCCCAGCGGATGTTGGATTCTTGCACCCAGGTGGTGATCGTCTCCAGGTCGTCGTCGGTGAAGGAGAAGCGGTTGCGCACCGGCGCGGTCTGCGCCAGGTTGAGCACCTGGGATGCGGTGGCCCGGCTTTCGGCGATGCCCAGCAGCTCGGCCGCCACCCCGAGCAGCGGGTTGGTCTGGGTGAGCGCCCGGTCGGCCAACATGACCCGCAGCCGGTGCGCGGGATGGGTCTCCCCGGCCAGCTCACCCAGCCCGAAGTTGGCGATGATCAGCGGCGCGTACGTTTCGATGTCCGGGCACATCACCAGGATGTCGCGCGGTTCCAGCGTGGGGTCGTCCTCGAGCAGCCCGAGCAGCACCTCGCGCAGCACGTCGACCTGCCGAGCCGGCCCGTGACAGGAGTGCACTTGAACGGACCGGTCGGCGCCGTCGTGCACCCGCCCGTCCGGCCGCACTTGGTTGGCCGCGATGTCGGATTGCAGCCAGCCCAGCAGGGTCCCGGAAGCCTCGAATACCTCAGCGCCACTGAGGTATTCGTCGGTCTGCGGGTTGCCCGGCAACGTACGTTGCAGCTCACGCAGGTCGCGGCCGAGTGTCTGCAGCAAAGGATGTTCGGCCTTCGCCTGGCTGTCATGGTCGCTGCGCGGCACCGCGCCGTGGATGGCGGTAAGTGCCTGCCACAGCTGGTCGGACGGGTGCGGCAGCCACAGGTGCACATCGTGGTGGGTGGCCAGCGCGTCCAGCAGCTCGATGTCGGTGCACGCCAGCCGGGTGTGTCCGAACAGCGACAGGCGCGGCGGCAGGTTCTCCGAGGGCGCCTCCCGCAACCGGGCAACGGTTTTCGCGTGCCGGACGTGCGGGGGATCGACGCCTACCGCCTCCACCAGTGCCCGCCACAGCGGAGGCTGCCAGTGCAGGTCGCCGTCGAGGTCACCGCCGGCCCCGTCGCTGGCCCGTTCGTCGAGCCAGTCGACCAGCAGCTGCGGGCGCTGGCGGGCATAGGAGGCGAACAGGCCGGCCAGCCGCCGTGCCACCGCGTAGCGCCGTCCCCGCCGCAGCTCCGCCTCGCCAGTGCGGTGGAAGTGGCCCAAATGTGTTGCCAGCGTCCGGCACCAGGGTTCGTTGAGGCTGGCGTCGATCGCCTCCAGCAGCGGCCACGTCATCGCCTCAGGTGACCAGGGATCCCCATCAGCGGTGCCGGTGATCTCGGCGATCAGCGAACCTGGGCTGCGGAACGCCACCCCGGCGCAGACCCCGTCGCCGCCGTGGGCACGGCCGAGCACATGGGAGAGCCGCTGGGATAGCCAGCGTTCCACCCCGTGCGCGGGCACCAACACCAGCTCCTCGGCGAACGGATCGCCCAGCGGTTGGGACAGCAGCGCGCCGAGCCGGTCGGCGAGCCGGTCGGTGCGTTCGGCGCGGTGAACGTGAAGGGCCATCGAGGGTCACCATAGACCGGCGCACCGACAGGACGGCCCCTAGCAGGACAGCCCCTGCCATGATGGTGTCGTGGCAAGGGCACATCGTGGTGATTACGGAGTCGACGGATCGTTTCACACCGTCTCCGCACGGACACAGGCGGTAGGTTTCGGCGCCGGATGTACTGCCCTGGCGGTGTGGTCCGCGGTGAGCCTGGGCCGCGGCAGGCGGTGGACGGCGGCACTGGCGGGCGTGGCGAGCGCTTTTATCGTCGCGCAGTTAGCTCTCTATCTCCACGCCACTCGGGCCGGCAAATTCATTGTGTGGGAACGCATCCTCGACGGCCTGCGGCTGCGCGGCGACGAAACCTTGCTGGACATGGGCTGCGGCCGGGGCGCCGTGCTGCTCGCCGCGGCCAAGCGGCTGCCCCGCGGCCACGCCATCGGCGTCGACCTGTGGCAGGCCGACCAGACCGGCAATTCCGCTGACGCCGTGCTGGCCAACGCCAGGCTGGAAAACGTCGCCGACCGGGTCGAGGTGCACACCGCCGACATGACCGATCTGCCGTTCGACGATGCCAGCGTCGACGTGGTCGTCTCCAACCTGGCCATCCACAACGTCTCCGACTCCGACGGCCGCCGCCGTGCGCTGACCGAGGCGGTCCGGGTGCTACGGCCCGGCGGCCGACTGGCGATCGCCGACATGTGGGAGACCGGCAAGCATGCCGCGTACCTACGCGAAATCGGCTGGCGCGACGTGCGGCGCCGCAACCTCGGCTGGCGAATGTGGTATGGCGGTCCCTGGGCCGCCACCCGCCTGGTCACCGCGACGAAGCCGGGTTACGCGACGAAGCCGGTTTAGCCGATGCGTGATCGGTTACGGGCCCGCAACCACCAGGAAGGCAAACCCGCACGGGTTGGGAACTGCTGGCGGTTTTGTTGGTCGGTAGAGGCCAAATGGAGTCAATGTCGCCCAGCGCGAAACCCAGTGTGGCGGTATTAATCACCGACTGGTCAGCGCGTGCACCCGCGCCGTCAACTCGGATTCGGAGAGCGAGCCCCTGACCACGTCGACGGCGCCTTCTGCGCTGACGAACGCGTACGCCGGCTGGTGGGTCACACCGAACTTTGTCCACACCGCCGCGTCGGTGTCGGCCAACTCGGTGATTTTGTCCACCCCGTACTTGGCGGCGAACGCTCGCAGCTCCGGCAGCTTGTCCTGCGCGCCCACCCCCACGAACGTCACCGCCGGGTTCGCCGCGGCCACCCGGGCGACCAGCGGCGCATCGCGTTGACACGTCGGGCACCACGGCGCCCAGAACCACAGCACAGCCGGTTTGCCCTTCAGGGACTCGCCGGAGAACGGCTGGCCGTCCAGGGTTTCGGCGGTGAACTGCAACTGGGTGCCGGGCGCGTCGGCGGTCCGCGAAGACCCCGACGCGCACCCTGCCACCAGTGAAATCACGGCCACGAGCGCGGCGATCAAGCGGTACACCGTGACGGATCCTCCCGATCCAGTGCATGCTGGGAGCTATGAACAGGGCCGAGATTACCGAACAGATCATCGCTGCCCGGCTGGCGAAAGGGCTGACCTGGCAGGAACTGGCCGACGCGATCAAAAAACCGGTGGTGTGGACGACGTCGGCACTGCTCGGCCAGCAGCCCATCCCCACCGAGCTGGGCGAAGTCCTGGCCGACATGCTGGGTCTGGACGCCTCGGTGGTGCCGGTGCTGGCCGGCCCGCCGATGCGCGGCGGGCTACCGACGGCGGTGCCGACCGATCCCACCATCTACCGCCTCTACGAGGCGGTTCAGGTCTACGGGCACGCGATCAAGGAACTGATCCACGAGCAGTTCGGCGACGGGATCATGAGTGCGATCAATTTCAGCGTGGACTTCGAAAAGAAACCGCACCCCAAGGGTGATCGGGTGGTGGTGACTTTCGACGGAAAGTTCCTGGCCTATGAGTGGGATTCGGCGGACTGACCGCAACGTCGGGAAACCGAAGGCAGCCGATGGCAGAGCGCCGATCGAAGCAAACCCAGCCGTTGACCGCCGACCTGGTGCTGTCCGGCGGCGGCGTCCGGTTCATCGGCCTGGTGGGCGCGATCGTCGCGCTGATGGACGCCGGATATTCGGTCGAGCGGGTCTCGGGTGTGTCGGGCGGCTCGGTGGTGGGGGCGATCCTGGCCGCCGCCTCCCAGGGTGACCAGCTGACCGCCGCGGAGGTCAGGGAACTGGCGCTGTCGGTGCCGCTGCGCAAGTGGCGCGACGCGGCGCCGATCCCGCTGGCCGGGCCGGTGTGGGGATTCCTGCGCGACACCGCCTTATCCCGCGGTGACGTCGCGCACGACTGGATCCGCGCCGAGCTGAAGAACTTGGGGGTGACCACCTGGGGCGACCTGGCCTACGACGCCGACCTGCTGTTGGAGGAGCGGCGGTACAAGGCGGTGGTCAGCGTCGCCGACCTGACGATCGGCCAACTGGTGCGCCTGCCGTGGGACTACCGGCGGGTTTACGGTCTGGATCCCGACGAGCAGCCGGTGGCCGACGCGGTCCGGGCATCGATGGCCGTCCCGTTCTTCTACCGCCCGGTGACCCTGACCAGCGCCGGCGGTCGTAAGTCCACCCTGGTCGACGGTGGGGTGCTGTCGAACTTCCCGATCTACACCTTCGACCGCCTGGACGGCCGGCTGCCACTGTGGCCCACGTTCGGCGTCACGGTGGTGCCGGAACTTACCTGGACCGACGGGGCCACCGGGGGCATCGACGAGTTGGTCCCGGTCTTGAAGCCGCTGCGGCTGTTCGGGCAGTCGCATCTGCTGGAAAATCTGATCACCACCATCCTGGTCGGCCACGACCAGACCTATCTGAACCAGCCGTGGGTCAGTGCGCGGGCCATCCGGGTCAACGCCACCGACGTCGGGGTGCTCGACTTCGGCCTTGACCGGGCACGTTTGGAAGAGCTCTACGAAAACGGCTACGCGGCAGCGGAGCGGTTCCTGGACACCTGGGACTGGCCGGGTTACCTGGACCGGTTCCGCCGGGGCCATTACCCCGACGCCGACGCCAAACGCTAAAGCGTGTCGGCCCGCCGAGGTCAGCTCTGGTGTTTGCCCGCCACGCTGGTGCCACCATCCAATCGCACAGTGGCTTCGGTGTTGACGGTGTTGACGGTGTTGAGGGTGCTGGGGGCGTCGTTGGCCGGGGCTTCGCGGCTCTGCAACCGGTCCTTGGTCTCTCGCACTGTGCGGTTGACCCGGTCGATCTCGCCGCGAAGCACGTCGGGACGGGTTTCCTGGCAGGCGTAATGGAAGTAGGTCAGCAGGCCGCGCAGCAATTCCAGCTTCTGCTTCTCCCGCTTGGCCAGGTCGTGTGTCGTCATCAACTCGACACGCTGCACCGGCGGCAGGTCCCTCCAGTCCAGCACGACCCTGTTCTCGAACCGGGGCCGCTGACGGCGCCACGGTCGCCATCCCCGGGGACGTTCCGGCCTGTCGTAGTAGGCCACCACCCCGGTGAACCGTGACCCGATGGCACCACCGAGTTCGGTGCGGTCGATCGCCGAGTCCCACACCGTGCGCCACTCCTGGTCCGGCGCCAGCACCGGCAGTTGGGGTGGCAGTTGCACTGCGACGACGTCGGCGTAGCCGTCGGCGGCCGTCTCGTAGCGTGCGACGGTGGGGGGCTGTGCAAACTCGAACCGGATGTCATAGGCCGGGGTCTGGCCGAAGTTCCGCACCACCAACTCGACCACGTGCCAGTCGGCCGCATTCGGTTCCATGAACATCGTCACGTGCGGGCGGGTCCGCTCGACGGCCAACCGGTGGCTGCGTCGCAGTTGCCGGCCCAGGTAGATCACGACAACTATGGCGAGCAAAAGCGCAAGCCACGCCGCCCAGGCCAACCAGGTGCCCGACCCTGCCCCGGTCACGCTGTCCCAGCCGTCTTCGATCGACCCCATCGAACGCACCCTACCGCCTATATCCGCTGATCGCAGAGCGTCGGCCTGCCACACCACCGACTCAACCGCCCATCAACATACGCCATTGGTCCAGGTCGGTGGCCCGGTAGACGTAGTTGGAGTGCTTCACCTCCGATAGCGCGGCGCTCGGATCGGCCGAATACCAGTGCCCGGGGTACACGGTGGGGTCGCCGGGCAGCGAAGCCAGTCGCTGCAGGCTGCGATACATCTCGTCGGAGTCGCCACCGGGGAAGTCGGTGCGTCCGCAGCCCTCCAGAAACAACGTGTCGCCGGCGACCAACCGACCGTCCAGCAGGAAACACTGGCTGCCCGGTGTGTGGCCGGGTGTATGCAGAAGCTCGACCTCGACGGCCCCGACGTCGACCTTGTCGCCGTGCTCGTGCGCGGTGAGGTCGGCCACGTTAATCCCGGTGACGCGGGAGACCCACAGCGCTTCGTGGGCGTTGACATGGACGGGTACGCTGACCCGCTCCAGCAGTTCGGTCAGGCCCTTCAGCGCGAAGCCCATCATCTCCCCGCCGACGTGGTCGGGATGGTGGTGGGTGACCAATACCCCGGACAGCCGCATGTCGTCGGCCTCGGCCGCGTCGACCAGGTCGCCCGCGGCGTAGGCAGGGTCGACGACCACGCAGTCGCCGGTTTCGGTGTCCCCGATCAGATAGGCGAAGTTGCGCATCTGCGCCGCGAACATGTCGCCGGACGCGAAATCACGGCCGGCCAGCAGCTGGCGGAAGTACAGCCGATCCGAATCAGGCACCCGTCTAGCCTAACGTTGCGGTTGGCGACCTGGGGTTTGGCTACGTTGCCGGCCAGGCGGTACCCTCTTTACCGGCTTGTGGCGCCCCGGAAATGCCCGAACTAGGTCGCCGCAGGCAGCAGGACACGGCCCCCTTAGCTCAGTCGGCAGAGCGTTTCCATGGTAAGGAAAAGGTCAACGGTTCGATTCCGTTAGGGGGCTCGGTGGACGCCGGGCCCGCTGGCGGCCCACAACGAAGGCAATGTGGCCCCGAGGCGATGTAGCTCAGTCGGTTAGAGCGAACGACTCATAATCGTTAGGTCGCCGGTTCGAGTCCGGCCATCGCTACAACGCAACAACGAC
>NZ_JBYCKY010000065.1:0-4301 GCF_057473605.1 Mycobacterium sp. TH-M82
CACCAGCAGCATCGACGGAGGCCCGCCCTCAATGGCGGAGCCACGCGGTGAGCATTTTCGATGAGCAGAACTGGGCAGTTTCAGTGAGCGCGATCAGTTGATCACCCTGCGCTGGAGCGTGACTTGTTCAATCGGGGTAATCAGGCTCAGGGTGACCAGCAGCGGGCGCTCGCCGGTGCCATCGCCTCTTTCGCGGAGCTGCTGGTCGCCGGCTACGCCCCAGCGCCGAACAAGATGTTGTCGAGGATTGCGAACAAGCACGCGTCGTTGGGCATCACCGCGGAGCAGTATCAGTTGGTGCATGACTATCTGTTCGACGCGATCGCTGCTGTGGGCGGTGACGCCATCACCGATGACGTCAGCGCCGCCTGGGACGAGGTGTACTGGCTGATGGCCGATGCACTCATAGGTCGGGAGGCCGACCTCTACGCGCACGCCGGTGTTGTTCCCGGCGACGTGTGGCTGCCAGCCCGGGTGCTGACCCGCACGCCGGATGCGCCGGACTGCATCGCATTGACGTTGATCGGCACCGACAGCGCCATGCCCGAGTTTCGTCCGGGCCAATACACGTCAGTTGCGGTGACGCTGCCCGATGGTGCCCGGCAGATCCGGCAGTACAGCATCACCGCTGCCACCACGGATGCCTCGGTGTGGCGGATCAGGATTCAGCGGGTCGCCCCAGTGGCCGGTTCGCTGGTTGGCGAGGTGTCGAACTTCATCCACGAGAATGTGTTCGAAGGCGATGAGCTGATGCTGTCGCGACCGTTCGGTGACCTCACTCCGGGGCTGCTGACGTAGCCCAGTAATTGGTGTGCGGTCTTCGGACCAGGCGTCCTCGGCATCCTACTGTCCGGCTATTGTCCGGCACTGCCCGGGCTGGCGTCACCGCCGACACTGTACGACGCTGCGCCGGTGCCGGCCAGCTGCCCGCCGTCCACGATCAGGTACTCCTCGCGGACGGGGCGACCGGCGAAGAAGTCCTCCAGGATCTCCCGGGTGCCCGCCGCGTAGCGGGCCTGCGCGGACAGCGTGCAGCCCGAGACATGTGGGGTCATCGCGTTGTGCGGCATGGTGCGCCACGGATGATCGGCCGGCGGCGGCTGCGGGTACCAGACGTCGCCGGCATAGCCGGCCAGTTGCCCGCTGTTCAGAGCTGCGACGACCGCGTCACGCACGCAGATCTCGGCGCGCGCGGTGTTGACGATGTAGGAGCCCCGCCGCATCGTTGCCAGCAGGTCCTCGTCGAACAGGTGGTAGGTCTGTGGGACCAGCGGCGAGTGGATGGACACCACGTCGACCGCGCGGACCAGCGATGCCACGTCGGGGTGGTAGGTCACGTTCAGATCCTTTTCGACGTCTTCCGGCAGCCTGCGGGTGTCGGTGTAGTGCAGGTGCACGTCGAACGGAACCATCCGGCGCAGCACCGCCTGCCCGATCCGCCCGGCGGCGACCACTCCGACGTCCATGCCCTCCACGTCATAGGCGTGGGACACACAGTCGGCGATGTTCCAGCCGCCCTCGGCGGCCCAGCGGTGCGACGGCACGAAATCACGTACCAGGGCTAGGATCTGCATCACCGCGTGCTCGGCGACGCTGATGCTGTTGCTGTAGGTTGCCTCGGCGACCGTGATGCCGCGGTCGATAGCGGCTTTGAGGTCGACGTGGTCCGAACCGATCCCGGCGGTCAGCGCCAATTTGAGCTTGGGCGCCTTGGCAATCCGTTCAGCTGTCAGATATGCTGGCCAAAACGGTTGCGAGATAACCACTTCGGCGTCGGCAAGCTCGCGTTCGAACTGACTATCCGGGCCATCCTTGTCGGAGGTGACCACCAGCTGGTGGCCGCCGTCTTCGAGGAACTTGCGCAATCCCAGCTCCCCGGAGACGCAGCCGAGCAGCTCACCGGGCCGAAAGTCGACCGACGACGGGCTGGGCAGCGTCTGGCCGTCGGGGTAGCCGCCCAGCACCGGAATGGCATCGCGGGCATACACCGGCGGGTAACCGGAGACCGGGTCGGGGTAGAGCACCAGCACAACCTTGGCCATGACAACCTCTTTTCCAGCTTTCCAGGGGCTCGCGGGTTTCGGCTCACACAATATCTCCGGCTCGGCCGACCGGTTGCCCGGCGGTGTATGCCAAGATCGGGGCATTGCCGGACAGGGTGCCGGTTACCCTGAGCTGATGGCTCAGATCGCGCGTGGTCATCACACGGTGCCCCGGTTCTACTTGGACCGTTTCGCCAACGATGGTCAGGCAGGTCGGCTTCGCCAACGATGGTCAGCAGGTCGGCGTGGTGCGACTCCCCGGCAAGGTCCGATATCCGCGGGCCACAAGATTGAGGTGTCGGTGAAGCTGTTTAACGATGCGACGATTCACAGCGCACGTGAATGCGTCTTTCACCACCCCGGCGACGCATCCCTGATTCCAGCCGAGCTGCCCGAACCAAAACTATCGAGATTTCGGCAGACCATCCGCGGTGCCCGCGCAGGATGAACAGGGAGGACGGGAAGTAATTCGAGACGACGAGATCTACGCGTTTCGACCAGCCATGCAGTCGGACACTGCCGCAGGCGAACTGCACGGCCGCGACCGACACGCGCACGCTGCTGTCGGAAACGGCGCGCTCGGCGCCCAGCACCACCCGGCATGGGAGTTTGCCGCCGCTGGATTGCCAGCCATCAGCGTGCGTGAAGCCGGGCGGTAGCGGGACGGGGCCGCTTCGGTCGTCGGCGAATATGCTCCGCAGTTCGGCCAGCGCGGCCACGGCTTGCCGGTAGCCGGCATGGCGCTCGGCGTCGGTTTCGTAGTCGTCGCCGTAGCGGTCGAGCCAGCGTTGGAAGTGTGCGCTGTCGCGGTGGACGGGATCGGTGTTGACGCTCTTTACGTAGGCGGATCTCGTTGCGGTTGTCATGGCCCAGCTAACCCCTCTTATCGCCAGGCCGGAGTTTCACCATCGGGCACGTTTTGGGCACGCGCCCCGTTCACCGCTTCAAAAACCTAACGTGCCTGCATAAATACTGGTGCGCGGTACTGGGATTGAACCAGTCCAGTCGGTTTGCCAGCCCTGTGTAGTTGATCAGCGCATTAGCCGTTCTACCTGCGCTGACTTCACA
Source organism: Mycobacterium sp. TH-M82 (assembly GCF_057473605.1). Classification (NCBI taxonomy): domain Bacteria; kingdom Bacillati; phylum Actinomycetota; class Actinomycetes; order Mycobacteriales; family Mycobacteriaceae; genus Mycobacterium; species Mycobacterium sp. TH-M82. Next base: position 3,111 of record NZ_JBYCKY010000065.1, read on the forward strand.
CAGTACAATGTTCGTCAAGCGGAAGCAAGCGGAAGCGAAGTTGCTAGTGTCAGGTCACGCTGAGGTCATGACCTGAGATCGCGGCCCACCGCCGCGACAGGAAGGCGGCGACATGACGCGCGGTAAAGGCCGCAAGGCCCGACAGTCGGGCGTATTCGGGTCTGTCGACAAGCTGGCTACGGGCTACCGCGCCAGGTATTTCGGGCCTGACGGTCGCCGCCATAAGGCGCCGACGCTGTTCTTGACCAAGTACGAGGCCAGGGCGTGGCTGGCGCTGCGCCAGGCCGAGATCGTCCGCAAAGCGTGGCAGCCACCCGAGGCTGCCGAACGCAAACCCGATCCGCTCACCTTCGCGGAGTACGCGCAGACCTGGCTGGCGCAGCGAGAGTTGAAGGCCCGCACTCGCGAGCACTACGCCAAGCTGCTCGATCAGCACCTGATCCCGGCGTTCGGGCATCTGGCGTTGGCGTCGATCACCGCCGACGATGTACGCACCTGGTACGCCCGGTTCGGGGCCAGGACGCCGACACTGCGAGCGCATTGTTACGGGTTGCTCCGCACGATCATGGGCACCGCCGTCAGTGACGGCCGGATCGCGGTGAATCCGTGCGTGATTCGCGGTGCCGGCAGCTCCCGGCGCGTCCACAAAATCCGGCCGGCCAGCGTAGCGGAGCTGGCCACCATCACCGAGGCGATGCCCGAGCCGTACCGGTTGATGGTGCCGTTGGCGTCATGGTGCGCGTTGAGGTTCGGGGAGCTGGCCGAGCTGCGGCGCGGCGACATTGACCTAGCCGGCCAGGTGATCCGGGTGCGCCGAGGCGTCGTGCGCGTCCACGGTGGCGCCTTCCGCATCACCACACCGAAATCCGACGCCGGCATCCGCGACGTGGCTGTTCCGCCGCACCTTATGCCTGCAATCGATGACCACCTGCGCCGCCACGTTGGCGCCCGGCGCGACGCGCTGCTGTTTCCGGCCCGCCACGGCCAGCACCTGGCGCCGGCCACGTTGGCGCGCTGGTTCGCCAAGGCGCGGGCCGCAGCGTCACGTGACGATTTGCGCTTTCACGATTTGCGCCACAGCGGTGCCGTGTTGGCCGCGGCCACCGGCGCTACGCTGGCTGAACTGATGGCACGGTTGGGTCATTCGACACCGCAAGCGGCCATGCGCTACCAGCACACGGCCGGTGGGCG
>NZ_JBYCKY010000066.1:0-4526 GCF_057473605.1 Mycobacterium sp. TH-M82
GCAGCACCTCACAGCGCTTCAGAACAGCTAACCGCTCCGGGGTGGTCAGCGCGGCGAAGTCCAGGTCAAGCACACGTTTTTGGGCGGCTGCCAGCGCGTCGAAGGCCGCGGTGATCGCTTCCCGACTACTACCCGAACGCATATTCGAATACTAGACAGACCCGCCGACAAAAATCCGTGGCGTGATCCCAGTCAGTCAGCTGAGTTGGCGTTGCGCATCTTGAAGGTGGTGCCTGACTTCATGCAGGGTGTGGACGGCGACCCAGCCCAACGTGCGCACCTGTGTCGTCGGGTAGTTGTAAACGACGGTGCGGTCCCACTCGGAGGCATCGAGCCGTCCCAGCACGTTCGCGATCATCGCGGCCGCATCCGCCAGCTGCCGGGCGACCGCAGCCGGGTCCTGCTCGGCGTATCCATCGAGCTCCACGCGTTCGTCGCGACCCATCGGGGCGAATGACGGACAGTCAACCCATCGAGCGGCGAGCACCCGTTCACGTTGCACCAACAGTATGTCCCGCACGTGGCACGCGTACTCCAATGGCGACCACTGTTCCCCGCTGCGCCGAGTCCGCACGTCGACGCCGGGTTCGCAGATGAGGGTGACTAAAGCCCGGGCGCCCGCGACGATCTCGGAAGACACGTTCGGAGCGGCGTCCTCGTGGTACTCAAACCCGCAGTCATCGCAACGGTCCATCTGCCGACGCTACTGCTGCGTGCGAAAGTCATTCCAGGTGTGCCGACAACAGCCAGGCAGGAACCGACTTACGCCCGTTGGCCTCGTCGCGCAGGTCGGCCACAGGAAACTCGGCGGGAACGCCGTCTCGGAAGTTGGCGTGAATTCTGGCGGGCCGGATCTCGTCGATGCTCCAGTGCTGGGACACCACCTGGCGGAGTTCGTCTTCAGTGACCGGGTTGGCCGGCCCCTCGGGCATCCCCGTTCTGTCGAAAACCAGGACGAAATACGACGCGCCGGGTGCGGCCGCGCGGACGATCGAGCGCTGGTATCCGTCGCGCAGTTCGACCGGCATCGAATGAAACAGCGTGCTGTCAACGATGGTGCCGAACCGGCCGTCATAGCCGGTGAACGAACTGATGTCGGCCACCTCGAAGGAGGCGTTGGTCAAACCGCGCTTGGCTGCCTCGGCTTTGGCCAGTTCAATCGCGGTGGGCGCCGAGTCCAATCCGACCGTGGTGTAACCGCGCTCCGCCAGGTACAGCGACACCGCGGCCTCGCCGCAGCCGGCGTCCAGCACATCCCCGTGGAACTTGCCCTGTTCGATCAGAGCGGCGAGCTCCGGTTGCGGCTCGCCGATGCTCCATGGCGGTCGGGCGCCCAACCCGAATTCGGCGGCTTCGCCGCGGTATGCCGTGTCAAACTCAAGTTTCTGCGCTTCAGTCATGACGTCCTATATATCAACAAGCCTGATATAGGTCAAGATAGTTGACATGGGTCAGGCCAACGATGCTCCACTGGGATATTTGCTGTACCGGGTGGGCTCGGCGCTGCGCCCCGAGGTGTCCGCGGTGCTCAGGCCCCTGGGTTTGACGCTTCCCGAATTCGTCTGCATGCGAGTGCTTTCCATCTATCCGGGGACTTCCAGCGCCGAGTTGTCGCGCCGTGCCAATGTCACACCGCAGGCCATGAACACGGTGTTGCACCGGCTGGAGAACCGCGGCGCGGTGAGCCGGCCGGCATCGGTACCGTCCGGGCGTGCGCTGCCGGCTACGCTGACCGGTGAAGGCCGGAAAATGCTGAAACGCGCGGAGGCCGCCGTCCGGGTGGCCGACGGCCGTATCCTGGACAAGCTGTCGGCAGCCGAGCAGCGCGAATTCAAACAGATGCTGGAGCGGCTCGGCTCGGGTCAGGGCGCGGTACGGGATTGGATGCCCGACCAAGGCCGGGCGGCCTCCAGTTCGTAGGCCAGCTCCAGCAGTCGGGCGTCCGAACCGATCCCGGCGGTGAGCATCATGCCCACCGGTAAGCCATCGGCGGACTCACCCAGTGGCAACGAGATCGCGGGTTCGCCGGTGGCGTTCTGCAGCGGCGTGAACGCCACCCAGTCGATCAGCCGATCGATGATCTGTTGGTAGTCGGCGGTCGGATCCAGGTAACCGACTCGCAGCGGCGGGTCAGGCAGCGTCGGGAGCAGCAGGGCGTCGAAGCTGCGGAAGAGCCGCGCGGTGTGCCGCCGCGACGCGGCCAGCCGCAGCGTCGCCACGGGCAGCCGGTAGAGGTGACGTCTGGCATAGCGGTCCAGCCCCAAGGTGAGGTTGTCCAGCCGGGTGCGGTCGAACGTCGGACCGAACATCCGGCGTCCGCCGCGTACCAGGGCCGTCGCCAGGAACGCCCAGTACAGCAGGAAGTCGTCAGCGAAGTGGGCCGGTATCGGCGGGGGGTCGACCTGCTCGACGCGGTGGCCGAGTTCCTCCAGCAGCGCAGCGGTTTTCATCGTCTGTTCCCGCACGTCCGGACTGGCCTCGCGGTCCAGTGCCCGGGTGACGACGGCAATCTTGAGCCGCTCCTTCCCCGCGTGCCGGATGTCGCCGACCGGCGGCAGCTTGGGGTTGCGCCAGGTGCGCTCGGCTTCGGCGTAGAAGGCCGCGGTGTCGCGCACCGAACGGGTCACCACGCCGTTGTAGACGATGCGCACCGGCATCGCGCGAAAATCCCTGTCCAGCGGCAACCTGCCCCGGGACGGCTTCAGACCGACCAGCCCGTTGCAGGAGGCGGGGATGCGGATCGAACCGCCGCCGTCATTGGCGTGCGCGATCGGCACCACCCCGGCTGCGACGAACGCCGCCGATCCCGACGACGAGGCGCCGGCGGTGTAGTCGGTGTTCCACGGGTTGCGCACCGCTCTCAGCCGAGGGTGCTCGGCCGAGGCACTGAAGCCGAACTCGCTGAGCTGGGTTTTGCCCAGTGGTATCAGCCCGGTGCCCAGATACAGCTTCGCGAAATCGCCGTCGGCAGACGCCGGGTGGGGTTCCCACGCATCGGTGCCCTGCATCGTCGGCATGCCGGCGACGTCGACATTGTCCTTGATATACGTCGGCACCCCGTCGAAGAAACCGCCGCGGGAGGCCCGGCCGGCACCAGCCCGGGTGCGGGCGCGGTCGAACGCCTGATACGCCAGGCCGTTCAGGGCCGGGTTGACCTTCTCGGTGCGGGCGATGGCGGCTTCGACGAGCTCACCGGGAGATACCTCGCCCGATTCGACTCGCTCGGTCAGGCCGACCGCGTCGCTATCGCCGAGGGCGTCGTCACCGAAGGCGTGCACGTACTGCATGACACGACGCTAGCGCGTTCGTCCCGACTAGCTTTGACCGACCTCGAATCGGACGAACCGGGTCACCGTCACGCCCGCCTCGTCGAGCAGCACCTTGACGGTTTTTTTGCTGTCGGAGACCGACGGCTGCTCCAGCAGCACGGTGTCTTTGAAGAAGCCGTTGACCCGGCCCTCGACGATCCTGGGCAGCGCCTGTTCGGATTTGCCCTCCTCCTTCGCGGTCTCCTCGGCGATGCGGCGCTCGTCTGCGACCACGTCGGCGGGCACGTCGTCCCGGGTCAGGTACTTGGCCTTCAGCGCGGCGATCTGCAGCGCAACCGCGTGGGCGGCAGCTTTGTCGGATTCGTTGGCGCCCTGATATTCGACCAGCACGCCCACGGCCGGCGGCAGGTCGGCCGACCGTTTGTGCAGGTAGCTCTCCACTGTGCCGTCGAAGTAGGCGACGCGGCGCAGTTCGAGTTTCTCGCCGATCTTGGCCGACAGATCGGCGATCGCCTGCTCGACGGTCTTATCGCCGGCCCGGGCGGCTTTGAGCGCATCGACATCGGTGGCTTTGACCGTCGCGGCGGCCGCGACGACATCCGCTGCCAGCTGCCGGAATTCGGCGTTCTTGGCGACGAAGTCGGTCTCCGAGTTCAGCTCGATCAGGGCGCCGCCCTGCGCGGCGACTAAGCCCTCGGCGGTGGCCCGCTCGGCGCGTTTGCCGATATCTTTGGCGCCCTTGATCCGCAGCACCTCGACCGCCTTGTCGAAGTCGCCGTCACTTTCGGCAAGCGCGTTCTTGCAGTCGAGCATGCCGGAGCCGGTCAGCTCCCGCAGTCGCTTGACGTCGGCTGCGGTGAAATTCGCCAATGTTCAGCCCTTTCTAGGGTGCGTCCGTGTTCGTCTCGGTGGTGTCGACGGCGGCCGTGCCGGCGCCGGACGGGGCGGCACCGGCCGGGGCCGGTGCGGTCGCTGATGCCGTCGCGGAGGCCAGCAGCTCCTGCTCCCACTCGGCCAACGGCTCGGCGGCTTCGGCTTCGGGTTTGCCGTCGCCGTCGCCGAGGCCGGCGCGGGCCTGCAGACCCTCGGCGACGGCCGAGGCGACCACCTTGGTCAACAGCGCTGCCGAACGGATGGCGTCGTCGTTGCCCGGGATCGGGAAGTCGACCTCGTCGGGGTCGCAGTTGGTGTCCAGGATCGCGATCACCGGGATGCCCAGCTTGCGGGCCTCGCCGACGGCGATGTGCTCCTTGTTGG
>NZ_JBYCKY010000067.1:0-2317 GCF_057473605.1 Mycobacterium sp. TH-M82
ACCCCGGCACCGCACGCCAGTTCGCGGTGGTAGGGGTGTTGGTGCATCGGGTGGGTGATCGTGAAGAACACCGGTGCGACGTTACCTGCAGCCTCAGCCGAACAGCACCGCGGCGTTGAGGTAGCCGCTCGGGTCGAAAGCCGCCTTGACGGTGCGCATCGCGGCGATGTCGGCGGGCTCGCGCGACATCGGAAGGTAGCCGCGCTTGCGGCTGCCCACGCCGTGCTCGGAGCTGACGTTGCCACCGCATCCGGCGATCAGGTCCATCATCGCCGGATACAGTTCGGGCTCGGCGTCGGCTGGGCAGCGCAGTACGTTCAGGTGCAGGTTGCCCTCGCCGAGATGGCCGAACAGCACCGGCAGCGCGTCGGGGGCGTGCCGGCATATCAGCGCATCCGCGGCGGTGGCGAACCGGCTGATCGCGGCCAGCGGCAGGGACACGTCGAACTTCAGCGGCGGCCCGTGGACGCCAAGCACCTCGGTCACCGCCTCCCGTACCCGCCACAGCCGCCGCTGGGTGGTGCCGTCTACACCGACCGCCGGCTCGTCGGATGTCCGCATCCGCCGCAGCAGACCGGCGAGGCGGTCGGCCTGGTCATGATCGCCGGCCAGTTCCACCAGCAGCAGCCAGTCCCCGCCCACCCCGGCGGTGACCCCGAGGTGCTCGCCGGTGAGCACCCCCGCGCGGGCGTCGATGACTTCCAGTGCGGCGATGCCGTCGAGGTCACGGAACACCCGGCCGGCATCGACCAGGGCACCTAGGTCGCCGAATCCGCACAGCGCGGTCACCCGATGCGGGTGCACCGGGTGCAGCCGCAGATCCAGGGCGGTGATGACCCCCAGGGTGCCTTCGGCGCCGACGAACAGCGCGGTCAGGTCGTAGCCGCTGTTGTCGGCGCGCACGGCTGAGTGCCGGCGCAGCACCGTGCCGTCGGGCAGGGCGATGTCCAGGCCGGCGACCTGCGCGCCCATGGTGCCATAGGCCACCGTGCGCAGCCCGCCAGCGTTTGTCGACGCCATGCCGCCGACGGTCGCGGTGTCGCGCGCGGTCAGGTCGACACCGAAGACCAGGCCGGCCGCGCAGCGGGCCACGGCGTGCTGCACCCCGGCCAGCGTGGCGCCGGCGCCGGCGGTCACCCGGCGCTCTGTCGCGTCGACGTCCTCGACGGCGTTCAGCCGTTCGGTGGACAGCAGCACGTCGTCGTGCTCGGGGACGGTGCCGGCCACCAGCGAGGTGCGGCCACCCTGGATGGTGACGTGCGCGCCACCGTCGCGGCAGACCGAGAGCACCGCGGCAACCTCGTCGGCCGACCCGGGCCGCACCAGCGCGCCGGCCCGGCCGCGGTAGCGGCCGGTGTGGTCGACGCTGCGGGCGGCCAGCACATCGGGGTCGGTGCTGACGTGGCCGGAACCGACCACCGCCACCAGCTCCCGCAGCACGGCTGACGTCATGACGCCGATGTGCTGGCGGCGCCCCGTGGTCCGAGCGGGGACTCCGCGCGGATCTTGTCGTCCCGGATCAGCCCGCGCAGCAGCGCGGTGGAGAACTCGGCGGCGATCTCCTTGGCGCTGCGCCGGCCGCTGGGCCGCAGCCAGCGATATGCGCCCAGCGTCATCCCGATGTAGCCCAGCGCCAGCACATGCGAGTCGCACCGGTAGAACTCACCGCTGGCGATGCCGCGGTCGATCAGCCCGTGCAGGTGCTCGTAGACCTGGGTCTCCTTCTCCCGCACCGCGGCGACCTGTTCTGCGGTGAACCACTCGGCGATGTAGGGCTGCTCCTGGAAGTACACCGCTGCCCCTTCCGGGTGGACGGCGATCTGGGTGAGCAGCCGCACGGTGTACTGGTACAGCGCCTCGCGGGCGGTCCAGGACGGATCGTCGTGCACGGCGGCCAGCGTGCGTTCGGCGGCTTGCCGGTAGATGTCGTAGAGGATCAGTGACTTGCTGGCGTAATAGTGGTAGACGGTCGCCTTGTTCAGTCCCACCGCCTCGGCGATGTCGTCCATCCGGGTGCCGTGATAGCCGCGGGTGGCGAACAGCTTGGTGGCAACCGTCAGCAGTTCCTCACGGCGGGAGGGTCCGTTCTCGTTTGGCATGTCCACTCGCTATCGCGGCAGGTCCGGGCGACGCTGTCAATCAACTGGTTGGAAGTCTATGCAATGTCGGCTCGCACTGTTGACGTCGCGACTAGACTCCGCCAAGAAGAGAGGTGTCGAAATGAATCCGTTTGATCCCAATCCCGACTATGACGGGGCAGACGAGATCGAGTGGTTTTTCAGATACATGCCGTGGGGTTTCCGTGGCGTCCTCGACG
>NZ_JBYCKY010000068.1:0-1986 GCF_057473605.1 Mycobacterium sp. TH-M82
CGCGGCTTCGTCAAGGTGGTCGCCGACTCCGACACCGGACGGATCCTCGGGATCACCGCGGTCGCCAAGGACGCCGGCGAACTCGCCGCCGCCGGGGTCTACATCCTTGCGGCCGGCATGACCGTGCAGCAGGTCGCCAACAATTGGGCCCCGTACCTGACCATGGCCGAAGCCATCAAGATCGCCTGCCAGTCCTACAGCACCGACGTCTCGAAGCTGTCCTGCTGCGCCTCCTCAACACCATCTACACCCACTTGAGAATTGGAGGCTGCGATGACCGACTACACCACCGACCTCATCGACCGACTGGCCACCCCCGACCAGACCGGCCTGGACCCGGCACTTTTGATCCCACTGCTGCGGCTGCTCGCGTCCGGGAAACCCGTTGAGGTGACCACGCAAAGCGCCGCAGGCGGCCGCGTCACCGCAAGACGTGCCGCGGGCAGCCGCCCACTATAGTTACCGTCCCTGACAGCGGCCAGATCGCCGAAACCCGGCGCACCCCGAAAGTCCATCAACCGCAACCTCGAACGCTGCCCGTAGATGGGCGGACAACCCGGCTTTGTCGGTGAGCGGGATCCGCATAGCCGCCGGGTAGAGGTCGGCGTATTTGGCGGCGACCGCCTCGATCCGTTTGTCGATGATCTCGACCAGCCGGGGTCCCGGTTCGATGTCCAGGTCGGAGTATCGAAGATGGCCCAGTATCCGTCGCGGACCTCGGATTCCTCCACCGTCGCCGCGCTCGACGCGGTCACCACGAAGTACCGCGCTAAAGAAAAGCACATCGAAATCATTGTCCTGCAGCAGGATTCGACCGACCGCCACGACCGGCTGCCCGGGCACCTGGGTGCGGGACACTCAGAACTACTCATTAACCCGTCTCTCACGACGTCCCTGCCCACTTGCGTGCCGGCGACCTTCAGCTGAAGTCTCTTTGCGCGACACAGGTGGTGGGTGACGGCCTAATGGTTGTCGAGCCGGCCGACTCGGGCGATCGCGTATCTTTGGGGCTCTTCGGCGAACTCTAGGAAACGTGATAGCTGCCCATCGTGGGTCAGGTGTAGCTCGTGCATGGCCCTGGTGCAGGCGATGTAGAGCATTGAGGTGTTCTCAGTAGTTTCCGCGTTGGAGAGTCGATAGTACGATTGCGGCGGCGACGATCGCTCCGATTCTGGTTGCGCACAGTCGGATTCGGCGAAGCCAGCGCCAGCGACCTTTGAGTTCGGCGTTGGCGCGTTCCCCGGTGGCCCGTGTCACGGTGAGCAGCGCGTTGTAGCTCTGGTTCGCGATGTCGAGGTTGCGGCCCTTGACCGGGGTGTGCACTCCGGTACCGGTTCCTTCGTAGCCCACGTCGGCCAAGGTCGGTACCCCGTCGGCGGCCGCCTTGTACAACACGCCCAGACAGTGGGAGCGTGCGGCGGTGATGTCAGCCACACCCGCCCTGATCCGGGCCGCTCAAACACACATAGCGGAGCACCAGATTATCCGGATTACGATGCCGTGCTTGCGAATACAACCGATTCCTGCAGCGCCCGCAGCGCAACAACCCTGACAACAAATACGTGCGCGCCGTCCGCATCTTGGTCACCGCCCGCGCCGCCACGCACGCCAACACTCGATCCCGCTCGGCCGGGGTGATGATCGCCGGCCATTTCGCCGCACCGATCACCTCCCGGCGATGCTCCCGCAACCCCGCAATCCGGCCCGAACACAAAATCTGACGCACCGCCGAGGTCCGCCACGACTTGGATTCTGCAGGGGCAACCCCCGACTCATTCAGCCACACCGTCAGCGAACAGATCGATTGCCCGGACAGATACCGGTCCACCATCTCGCGCACCACCGCCGCCTCCGACTCGCGCAGTGACGCCGTCGCCTACCGCATCCTGCACAACCCGGCCACCGGCCGCTGGTATGTGGACGCATCCTGGCAGCGCAAAACCGCACCGACCGTTCCGGCTGGACTGCCACGGCAACCCGATCGCG
>NZ_JBYCKY010000069.1:0-6582 GCF_057473605.1 Mycobacterium sp. TH-M82
CCGCCCGTGGTTCGCTGCGACTGTCGTTGGGCCACAGCAGCGTCGGCGCCGACGTGGATGCGGCGCTGCGGGTGCTGCCCGGCGCGGTGAGCCGAGCTCGGCAGGCGGCGCTGGCCGCGGCAGGGCTGTCCGGGGTGGCCCGGTGAAGGTGCTCGCCGCGATGAGCGGCGGGGTGGACTCGTCGGTGGCGGCAGCACGCATGGTCGACGCCGGCCACGACGTGGCCGGCGTGCATCTGGCGCTGTCGCAGACACCCGGCACGCTGCGCACCGGTTCGCGGGGCTGCTGCTCGAAGGAGGATGCCGGCGACGCCCGGCGGGTCGCCGACGTACTCGGGATACCGTTCTACGTCTGGGATTTCGCCGACAGGTTCAAAGAAGACGTGATCGACGACTTCGTGGACTCCTATGCGCGCGGCGAGACCCCGAATCCGTGTGTGCGCTGTAACGAGCGGATCAAGTTCTCCGCGGTGGCGGCCCGGGCACTGGCTTTGGGGTTCGACCTGGTCGCCACCGGCCACTACGCGCGGCTCTCGGGTGGGCGGTTGCGCCGGGCGGTGGACGCCGATAAGGACCAGTCCTATGTGCTGGCGGTGCTCACCGCGCAGCAGCTGCGTCACGCCGCGTTCCCGGTCGGCGACACTCCCAAGCCGCAGATCCGCATCGAAGCGGCCGAGCGCGGGCTGGCGGTCGCCGAGAAACCGGACAGCCACGACATCTGCTTCATCCCCACCGGCGACACCCGGGCATTCCTCGGTGCCCGGATCGGGGTGCGCCCCGGGACCGTAGTCGACGCCGCCGGTGCCGTGCTGGCCGCCCATGACGGGGTACACGGATTCACCGTCGGCCAGCGCAAGGGGCTGGGCATCGCCGGGCCCGGACCGGACGGCAAGCCGCGCTATGTGACCGAGATCGACGCCGCGACCGGCACCGTGGCCGTCGGCTCCGCCGCCGACCTGGCGGTGTGGGAGCTGAGCGGACGTGACCCCGTCTTCACCTCGGGCACCGCGTTCTCCGGCCCGATCGAGTGCCTGGTTCAGGTGCGCGCACACGGCGAGGCCGTCGACGCGGTCGCCGAGCCGACCGGGGAGCGGCTTCGGGTGCGGCTGCGTGCGCCGCTGCGCGGCGTGGCGCGCGGCCAGACCCTGGTGTGCTACCACCCGGACCCGTCGGAGGGTGACGAGGTGATCGCCAGCGCCACCATCGCCGGCACGTCGGCCTGACCGTTGCGCCCTGCCACGAAGTTATGGCTACAACTATGGCCATCATACGGCTATAGTTTGGCAATGCGATCCGTACCGCTTGGCGAAGCCAAAGACAAACTCTCCGCACTTGTCGACGACGCCGAAACGACACACGACATCATCACGATCACCAAGCATGGTCGCCCGGCCGCTGTACTCATGTCCGCCGACGATCTGGAATCGTTGCAGGAAACGGTTTATTGGCTCTCCCAGCCCGGGGTACTCTCCGACGTCGCGCAAGCGGAGCGGGAGTACGCGCAGGGTTCGACAACCAGTGGCGACAGACTCCGCGAGCAGTTCGGGCTACCGCCACGGTGACGGCGCACGAGGCCCCGTACCGCATCGAGATGGACGGGCCCGCGCGGCGCGATCTCGAGCGTCTCCCGCATAAGATCGCAGCTGCCGTCGTTGAGTTCGTCACCGGTGCCCTCGCCGACAACCCGTACCGGTTGAGCAAGACGCTTCACGCTGAACTCGCCGCCTACCGCAGCGCCCGTCGCGGCGATTACCGGATTTTGCTCCGCATCGACGACGACAACCGGACCGTCCTCGTCGTCGCTGTCAAGCATCGCGCCCACATCTACCGGAGCAGACCTCGACGCGGCTGATGAGCATCGTTTCGGGCGCGGCAAAGAAGGCCCGCCGTTCGATGGATACCCGGCGGTCCAATACGGTTGCCGGGTGAGTGTTTTCGCCCCAGTTTTCGCTACGGCGACCGGTATCGGCTCGTGGCCGGGTACCTCCGCGCGACAGGCCGCCAAGGTGGTCGTCGGCGAGCTGGGCGGTGCCATGGCCCACATCGTCGAGCTGCCCGCCCGCGGGGTGGGCGCCGACCCGATCGGCCGCGCCGGGGCACTGCTTATCGACGTGGCCCTCGACACCACCCCGCGCGGCTACCGGCTGACGGCGCGTCCCGGCGCCGTGGCCCGCCGCGCGGTCAGCCTGCTGGGCGAAGACGTGGACGCCCTCGAAGAAGCCTGGGAGAAGGCCGGTCTGCGCGGTCGTGCTGATAGTGGCCATCCGGTCAAGGTGCAGGCGCCCGGGCCGCTGACCCTGGCCGCCGAGGTGGAGCTCGCCAACGGGCACCGGGCGATCACCGATGCCGGTGCGACCCGTGATCTGGCCGCGTCGCTGGCCGAAGGTCTCGCCGCACACCGCGCGACGGTCGCGCGCCGGCTCGACACCCCGACGGTGGTGCAGCTCGACGAGCCGTCGCTGGCCGCTGCGGTGACCGGACACCTGACCGGAGTGACCGGCATAACCCCGGTAGCCGCGGTCGACGAGGCGGTGGCCACCGAGCTGCTCGACGTCTGCGTTGCCGCGGTGGGCGCTGACGTGCTGGTGCACAGCGACGCAGCGGGGCTGCCGTGGAAGCTATTGCAGCGCAACGGTATTGCAGGAGTGGCGGTGGATGTCAGCACACTGGCGGCCTCCGACTACGACGGGATCGCGGCGTTTGTCGAGTCGGGCCGCGCCGTCATGCTGGGTGCGGTTCCGGTGCGTGCGCCGCAGCGCCACCTCTCCGCGGAGCAGGTCGCCGCAGTGGCGGCCGGCGTCACCGACCGGATCGGTTTTCCGCGCGCGGTGCTGACCGAGCGGATCGGCATCACCCCGGGCCGCGGGCTGGCCGGCGCCACCCCGCAATGGGCGCGCACCGCCATCGGGTTGGCCCGCCGGGCCGCCGAGGTGCTGGCCGCCGACCCGGATGCGGTGTGAACTCGGCGTCGGTCGGCGCGGATAACCTCTAAACGTGAGCTCACCCATGGTCGATCCGGTAGCCCCCGAGGTGCGCCGGCAGTGGCAAGAACTCGCCGACGAGGTACGCGAGCACCAATTCCGCTACTACGTCAAGGATGCGCCGATCATCTCCGACGGTGAGTTCGACGAGCTGTTCAACCGGCTGGTCGCCTTAGAAGAAGCCCACCCCGAGCTGCGTGCACCGGACTCGCCCACTCAGCTGGTCGGCGGCGCCGGCTTCGCCACCGACTTCACCCCGGCCGAACATCTGGAACGGATGCTCTCCCTGGACGACGTCTTCTCCAACGATGAGCTGCTGGCCTGGGCGGCTCGGGTCGGCAACGAGGTCGGCGCGGACATCGCCTACCTGTGCGAGCTCAAGATCGACGGGCTGGCGCTGGGGCTGCTGTATCGCGACGGGCGGTTGGTCCGCGCGGCCACCCGCGGCGACGGCCGCACCGGCGAGGACGTCACGCTCAACGCCCGCACCATTGCCGACATCCCGGAGCGACTGCACGCATCCGATGATTTTCCGGTTCCCGCGGTGCTGGAGGTGCGCGGCGAGGTGTTCTTCCGGCTGGCCGACTTCGAGGTGCTCAACGCCGCGCTGGTCGCCGACGGCAAGGCCCCGTTCGCCAACCCGCGCAACAGCGCCGCCGGATCGCTGCGACAGAAAAACCCGGCGGTCAGCGCGCGACGGCCGCTGCGGATGATCTGCCACGGTCTCGGCTACACCGAGGGGTTCAGCCCGGCCACTCTGCACGAGTTCTACACCGCGCTGAAGGCGTGGGGGCTGCCGGTGTCCACCCACACGTCCCGGGTGCACGGCATCGCCGCGGTGACCGAGAAGATCACCTACTGGGGGGAGCATCGCCACGACGCCGAACACGAAGTCGACGGCGTGGTGGTCAAGATCGACCAGCGGTCCCTCCAGCGCCGGCTCGGCGCCACCTCGCGGGCGCCGCGCTGGGCGGTGGCCTACAAGTACCCGCCGGAGCAGGCGCAGACCAAGCTGCTCGACATCCGGGTCAACGTCGGGCGCACCGGTCGGGTCACCCCGTTCGCGCTGATGACTCCGGTCAAGATCGCCGGGTCGACGGTCGGGCTGGCCACCTTGCACAACGCCGCCGAGGTCAAGCGCAAGGGTGTGCTGATCGGCGACACCGTGGTGATCCGCAAGGCCGGCGACGTGATCCCGGAGGTGCTGGGACCCGTCGTCGACCTGCGCGACGGCACCGAACGCGAATTCGTCATGCCCACCCACTGCCCGGAGTGCGGCAGCCCGCTGGCCCCGGCGAAGGAGGGCGACGCCGACATCCGCTGCCCCAACGCGCGGCACTGTCCGGCGCAGCTGCGCGAGCGGGTTTTTCACGTCGCCGGCCGCGGAGCGCTGGACATCGAAGTACTGGGCTACGAGGCGGCGGTCGCCCTGCTGGACGCCGGTGTGATCGCCGACGAGGGCGACCTGTTCACCCTCACCGAGGACGACCTGCTGCGCACCGAACTGTTCACCACCAAAAACGGCGAGGTGTCGGCCAACGGGAAACGGCTGATCGCCAACCTGGGCAAGGCCAAGGCGCAGCCGCTGTGGCGCGTGCTGGTGGCGCTGTCGATACGCCACGTCGGGCCGAGCGCCGCCCGGGCGCTGGCCACCGCGTTCGGCAGCCTGGACGCGATCATGGAAGCGTCGACCGAACAGCTGGCCGCCGTCGAAGGCGTCGGGGCAACCATCGCCGACGCGATCACCGAATGGTTCGGCGTCGACTGGCACCGCGCCATCGTCGAGAAGTGGCGCGCCGCCGGCGTGCAGTTGGCCGACCGGCGCGACACCAGCATCGAACGCACCCTGGAAGGGCTGACGGTGGTGGTCACCGGCTCGCTGAACGGCTACTCCCGCGACGAGGCGAAAGAGGCCATCATCGTCCGCGGCGGCAAGGCCGCCGGGTCGGTGTCGAAGAAGACCGCCTACGTCATCGCCGGGGATTCGCCCGGGTCCAAATACGACAAGGCCGTCGAGCTGGGCGTGCCGATCCTCGACGAGGACGGTTTCTCGAGGTTGCTCGAACAGGGGCCGGCTGCGACGAGTTGAGGCTGGGTGAAACCTCAACGCAGCAGCGTCGCGACAATCCCGGCCAGGTAACCCAGCCGCGCCACTTCCGAGGGCCGAAATGCCGGTCCGCCCGGTCGGGCCAGCAGCACCACGGTGTGCGGATCGCCCAGCGGCGCGGCGACCAGGGTGGCGTCCATGTCCCCCCACCCCGAAGGCACCCAGTCGGCGTTGACATCCAGCGAGGTGGCGCGCTCGATCGGCAGCTGTGGCACTGTGTCCGGGTGGGTTTCCGGTGCGCCCGCACTGGCGGCGAGACAGTGAAACCCGCCGGGCGATTGCGAACCACGCACCACCATGCACCAACCCACCCGCAGCACCCGCGGCGCCTCGTCGGCGAACACCCGCAATTGGGCGGACCTGCCGCCGGCCGCGGCGATGTGATCGATCAGTTCGAGTTCCCGGTGGGCCTCCAGCAGTCCGGTGTGCGGGCGAACACTGTCCACCCACACCCCGTCGAGCGCCTCGGCGGCGGTGATCAGCGTGTCGGGCATCGACCCGGCCGGCAGGTCGACCACCAGGTCGTCGACCGCATATCCGGGCCCGCGCTCGACCACGTCGAGCGACAGGATGTCGGCGCCCACCGAGCCGAGCGCCACCGCCAGCGAACCGAGGCTGCCCGGCCGGTCGTCGAGCTGGACTCGCAGCAGATACGACGGCATGGGCAACACTTTTGCACAGCCCCCGACTGAGTCCGATCGCCCGGCTTCCCAGCGGGCCGCTGCGGCCCGCGTCGCCGCCGGGCTAGGCTTTGCGGTCGTGTCCCAGATCTCCCGTGACGAGGTGGCCCACCTGGCCCGGTTGGCAAGGCTGGCGCTGACCGACGCGGAACTCGATCACTTCGCCGGCCAGCTCGACGCGATTTTGGCTCATGTCAGCGCGATCCAAGCCGTCGACGTCAGCGGTGTCGAAGCGACCGACAACCCGCTCAAGGACATCTTCGAAAATCAAGAAGTCACCCGGCCGGACGAGATCGTGGCGGGTCTGACCCAGCAGCAGGCGCTGGCTGCCGCCCCGCGATCCGCCGACAACCGCTTCGCCGTGCCGCAGATTCTCGGGGAGAGTCAGTGAGCGAGCTGATACGTGCAGACGCGGCGACGCTAGCCGCAAAGGTCGCCGCCCGGGAGGTGTCCTCGGTCGAGATCACCCGGGCGTGCCTGGACCAGATCGAGGCCACCGACTCCCGTTACGGCGCGTTTTTGCATGTGGCTGCCGATGAAGCGCTGGCCGCGGCCGCCACCGTCGACGCGGCGCTGAGCGCCGGCGAGGCGCCGCCGTCGCCGCTGGCTGGAGTGCCGCTGGCGCTCAAGGACGTGTTCACCACCGCCGACGCGCCCACCACCTGCGGCTCGAAGATCCTTCAGGGCTGGCGCCCGCCCTATGACGCCACGGTGACGCAGCGGCTGCGCGCGGCCGGGATCCCGATCCTGGGCAAGACCAACATGGACGAGTTCGCGATGGGCTCGTCGACGGAGAACTCCGCCTACCAGGTGAC
>NZ_JBYCKY010000070.1:0-1415 GCF_057473605.1 Mycobacterium sp. TH-M82
GGGTGGTTGTTGCCCTCGGCCGTAGGCTTCGGACTGCCCAGGGACGTCGGGTATGGCTTTCATGCGTTTGCGGTGTTTCATGGCCGAAGGAGATTGGCCGCCCGGCGTCCCGCGACGACTCGACCGCTAATTGAGAGATGCGATTCGATCGCTGTGTAAGGACACGTCGGCGTGGTCGTCTGCTGGGCTGAAAGAAACGACAACGATCACGGAGGTGGTTGTGGCGCAACAATTGTGGGCCGGCGTCGACGCTGGAAAATCTGACCACTACTGCGTGGTTATCGATACCGACGGGCAGCGCTTGCTGTCGCAACGAGTCGCTAACGACGAGGCGGTCTTGGTCGAATTGATCGACGAGGTTATGGCATTGGCCGACGGCGGTGAAGTTACGTGGGCGATCGACCTGAACGCCGGCGGCGCCGCGTTGCTGATTACCTTGCTCGTCGCTTCCGAGCAGCGGCTGCTCTACATTCCTGGCCGCACTGTTTACCACGCCTCGTCCGGTTACCGTGGCGACGGCAAAACCGACGCCAAAGACGCCGCGATCATTGCCGATCAGGCCCGGATGCGCCGCGACCTGCAACCGCTGCGACCGGGCGATGACATCGCCGTCGAGCTGCGTATCCTGACCGCTCGACGCACCGATCTGGTCGCCGATCGCACCCGGGCGATCAACCGGCTGCGCGCCCAGCTGCTCGAATACTTCCCCGCCCTGGAACGCGCCTTTGACTACAGCACCAGTAAGGCCGCGCTCATCCTGCTCACTGGCTACCAAACCCCCAACGGGCTGCGCCGCGCCGGCGCCGCCCGCCTGACAGCATGGCTGGCTAAACACAAGGCCCGCAACGCCTCTGCTGTGGCAACCAAAGCTATCGAGGCCGCCAACGCCCAACACACCACTGTGCCCGGCCAAAACCTCGCCGCCACCATGGTCGCCCGCCTGGCTAAGGAGGTGATGACCCTCGACACCGAAATCGACGCGACCGAGACGATGATCGAGGACCGATTTCGCCGCCACCACCACGCCGAAATCATCCTGAGCATGCCCGGCTTCGGCGTCATCCTCGGCGCCGAGTTCATCGCCGCCACCGGCGGCGACATGAGCGCCTTTGACTCCGCCAACCGCCTCGCCGGCGTCTCCGGGCTGGCCCCAGTACCGCGAGATTCTGGCCGCATCAGCGGCAATCTCAAACGCCCCCGCCGCTACAACCGACGCCTGCTGCGCGCCTGCTACCTGTCGTCCCAGATCGCCATCCGCACCGACATCGCCTCGCGCACCTACTACGACCGCAAACGCACCGAAGGCAAAACCCACACCCAAGCCGTCCTCGCCTTGGCCCGCCGACGCCTCAACGTCCTGTGGGCCATGCTGCGCGACCACAGGATCTATCAACCCACCGCACCTAACGCCGCGG
>NZ_JBYCKY010000071.1:0-11078 GCF_057473605.1 Mycobacterium sp. TH-M82
TGCTGTCTGGTTATCCACAGTTGGTGTTTTATCCCCAGGCTCCCCGGAGGCGGGCGGTCGGGCCCGGCGGGTGTCGGGGGTGGTTTTTAGTGTCGGGTTATGGCTTTAGCGGTGGGCGTCGAGGCGGCACGGGAGGCGATTGGTGCTGCCCTGGATGCTGTTGATGCTGCCCATAAGGTGTTGCGGGAGACGTCGTCGGGCATGGTGGGCAGTGATTTTCGGGTCGATGTCGCTGAGCGGTTGGAGACGCAGGCGCGCACCAATCGGGGGTTGATGTATCGGTTCTTCGGTGAGTTGGCCGATCCGCCCGATGATGTTGGTCCGGCCGGTGGGCTGCGGAAGGTGTTGTGGGAGCGGCTGCGTATCACGCCGGGGGAGATCACCCGCCGCTGCCGATTGGCGGCCCGCATCCGGGAGCGCCGGTCTTTGACTGGGGCGCTGATCGAGCCGGAGTTGCCGGAGTTGGCTGCTGCGGTCGAAGACGGTGCGCTCGGTGAGGATCACATCCGGGTGGTGTGTCAGGCGGTGGATGGGTTGTCGGCGCGGGTGTCGCCGGTCGATGTGGCCGATACCGAGCGCAGCTTGGTTGCTCACGCGCGAGAACTCGATGCCGGCCTGGTGGTCAAATTAGGCCAGCGCATCGCCGATGACCTCAACCCCGATGGGTTGTTCAGCGATGTCGATCGGGCCCGCCGGCGTGGCCTGGTGCTGGGCCGGCAAGGCCCCGATGGCATGTCGCGACTGTCTGGGCTGCTCGACCCCGAAGCCCGCTGCTACTTTGAGGCGGTCATGGCCGCGGTGCGCCCCGGCCGCCACCAACCCGGCCAACCCGACCAGCCCGACCAGCCCGGCCGACCCGATCAGGCCGGCCAGCCCGACCAGCCCAACCAGCCCAACCAGCCCGACCAGCCCAACCCACCCGACCAGCCCGGCCAGCCCAACCAGGCCGGCTGGGGCGGCGGCGATCCGCAGGCTGGTGATCGGCGCACCCCGGCCCAGCGTTGCCACGATGCGGCCAGCCTCGCCTGGAAAACCGCGATCGCCTCCGGTGGGTTGGGCACTCACCGCGGCCATCCGGTCACAGTGGTGGTCACCACCACGCTGGCCGAACTCGACCACGCCGCCCAGGTTGCGGGCGATGCGACCGCGCCGATGCCGGCGGCGGCGCTGACCGGTGGCGGGTCGCGGCTGCCGATGCGTGATCTGATCTCGATGGCCGCCGATGCGATTCACTACCTGGCGGTCTTTGACGGTCACCTGGAACGGCCGTTGTATCTGGGCCGGCAAAAACGCATCGCCACCGCCGACCAGCGCCTGATCTGCTATGCCCGCGACCGGGGCTGTACCCGCCCGAATTGCCTGCAACCGGGCTATCACTGCGAGGTCCACCACGCCCATGAGTGGGCCAAAGGCGGCCGCACCAACGCCGACGAACTGTTCTTCGCCTGCGGCACCGACCACGCCGACGCCAGCCGCGGCGAGTGGCAAACCATCGTCACCGACACCGGCCGACTGGGCTGGACCGACGGCACCGGCCCACCCAAAATCAACCACGCCCACCACCCCGAAGAACTCCTACGCGGCGACCCCGACCCACCAGCACGCGGGCCCTAGCGCGCCCACGCTTCCCACGGGCCTGGAGGCGGCCAGTATCGAAGCGAGGACCGCCATCACGCTGGGGTTCGCTGGCTGCGGCGAAGCGGTCACCCTCTGGGCTGCGGCCAGAGCAGGGATTTCGCTGCTGAGTTGACGGCGTGCACCCGATCGCGGACGCTTACCTGCGTGGCAGACGAAAACGAAGGCCCACCCGGCGACGAATAACCCGACTAATCCCCAGACCCCGCCCCAGGTGCAGCTGCTGACCCGCGACGGCTGCCCTGGCTGCGTGCGGGCGCACGGCCAGCTGGCTGAGCTGGCCGCCGAACTCGGCTTCGACCTGCACACCGTCGACGTCGACGCCGCCGCGGCGGCGGGAGACACCGCACTGCGCGCGGAATTCGGTGACCGGCTGCCGGTGGTGCTGCTCGACGGGCATGAGTACAGCTACGGGGAGGTCGACGAGGCTCGGCTGCGCGCGGACCTGGCCCAGCGGGGGTGACCCGGCGAATTTGGCGACCCCGCTGGTTAGCATCTACCGTGGTAGGCAGTTTGTTCACTGGTGACAGCGAGGAGCGGACCAGGTGATACTGCCATGAGCGTCCTGCTCTTCGGGGTTTCCCATCGCAGCGCCCCGGTCTCTGTCCTCGAGCAGCTCAGCGCCGACGAGTCCGACCAGGTCAAGATCGTTGCCCGGGTACTGCAGTCACCGCTGGTGACCGAGGCGATGATGCTGTCGACCTGTAACCGCGTCGAGGTCTATGCCGTGGTGGACGCATTCCACGGCGGCTTGTCGGCCATCGGACAGGTGCTCGCCGAGCACTCCGGCATGTCGATGGGGGAGCTGACCAAACACGCCTACGTCCGCTACAGCGAAGCCGCGGTCGAGCAGCTGTTCGCCGTCGCCAGCGGCCTGGACTCGGCGGTCGTCGGCGAGCAACAGGTGCTCGGGCAGGTACGCCGTGCCTACGCCGCCGCCGAAGCCAACCACACCGTCGGCCGGGTGCTGCACGAGCTGGCCCAGCGGGCGTTGTCGGTCGGCAAGCGGGTGCACTCCGAAACCGGTATCGACGCCGCCGGCGCGTCGGTGGTATCGGTCGCACTGGGGATCGCCGAGCGGCAGCTGGGAGACGACGGGCTGGCGGGTCGGACCGCGGTCGTGATCGGCGCCGGGGCGATGGGCGCACTGTCGGCATCGCACCTGGCCCGCGCGGGTGTCGGCCACATCTACGTCGTCAACCGGTCGCTGCAGCGGGCGCAGCGGCTGGCCCGCAAGATCCGCGGCACCGGCACTCGGGCCCAGGCGCTGCCACTGGACGGCGTATCCACCGCGCTGGCGGCTGCCGACGTCGCGGTGACCTGCACCGGGGCGGTGCGTACGGTGGTGTCGCTAGCCGATGTACACCACGCGCTGGCCGGCGCCCGACGGGACGAAACAACGCGGCCGCTGGTGATCTGTGACTTGGGCATGCCGCGTGACGTCGATGCCGCGGTGGCCGGGTTGCCGGGTGTCCGGGTCGTCGACATGGACCGGGTGCAGCAGGAGCCGTCGGCGCGGGTGGCCGCGGCCGACGCCGAAGCCGCGCAAGCCATCGTCGTGCGCGAGGTCGCATCATATCTGGCCGGCCAGCGGATGGCCGAGGTGACACCGACGGTGACTGCACTGCGCCAACGTGCCGCCGAAGTGGTCACCGCCGAGTTGCTGCGCCTGGAGCATCGGTTGCCCGGGCTGGACACGTCCCAGCGCGAGGAGGTGGCACGCACCGTCCGCCGCGTGGTGGACAAGCTGCTGCATGCACCCACCGTGCGGGTCAAGCAGCTGGCCGGCTCACCCGGCGGCGACAGTTATGCCGAGGCGCTGCGTGAGCTGTTCGAACTCGACCCGCACGCTGTGGATGCGGTAGCCACCGCTGGTGAAATACCTGCGGCACCAAACGGTTTCGAAGCCCACGCCGAAGCCGGGCGTCCCGGGTAGTCGCTTTGGCCCCCATTATTCGGATAGGCACCCGGGGCAGCGCACTGGCCACCACCCAGGCCGGCATCGTCATCGACGCCTTGGTGGCGGGCGGCCGCCCCGCGGAACTGGTCGTCATCACCACCGAGGGTGACCGGTCGTCGGGACCGATCGCCAGCATCGGGGTGGGGGTGTTCACCGCGGCGCTGCGGGAGGCCATCGATGACGGCCGGGTCGACGCAGCGGTGCACTCGCACAAAGATCTGCCCACCGCCGACGACCCGCGGTTCGTTATCGCCGCGATTCCCCCGCGCGAGGACCCCCGCGACGCGGTGGTGGCCCGGGGCGGGCTGACCCTGGCGGAGCTGCCGGCGGGCTCGGTGGTGGGCACTTCGTCGCCCCGGCGAGCCGCGCAGCTTAGCGCATTGGGTCTCGGTTTGGAAATCCGGCCCCTACGAGGCAACCTAGATACCAGGTTGAACAGGGTAAGCAGCGGTGATCTCGACGCCATCGTGGTGGCCCGGGCGGGTCTGGCCCGGCTGGGCCGCCTCGATGTCGTCACCGAGACGCTGGAACCGGTGCAGATGTTGCCCGCTCCGGCGCAGGGTGCGCTCGCGGTCGAATGCCGCGTCGGCGACACCGCGCTGGCGGCGCTGCTGGCGGAGTTGGACGACGCCGACAGCCGGGTCGCGGTCACCGCGGAGCGTGCCCTGCTCGCCGAACTGGAGGCGGGTTGTTCCGCACCGGTGGGTGCGATCGCCGAGGTGGTCGACTCCATCGATGAGGACGGGCGCGTCTTCGAGGAGCTGTCGCTGCGCGGTGGCGTGGCGGCGCTGGATGGATCCGACGTGATCCGTGCGTCCGGCATTGGCAGCCCCGACCGGGCCCGGGAGCTGGGGGTCTCGGTAGCCGCGGAGCTGTTCGAGCTGGGTGCGCGCGATCTGATGGCGTCGGACAACGGGGCGCGGTGAGATACCCGCGCTAGGGAAGTGACTGGGAGTGACAGATGGCTCGCCAAGTGAGCGTGCGAGGGCGCAGGTCCAAGCCGGGCCGCATCGTGTTCGTCGGCTCGGGTCCCGGTGATCCGGGCCTGTTGACCACGCGGGCGCGAACGGTGCTGGCCAACGCGGCCCTGGTATTCACCGACCCGGACGTGCCCGAGTCGGTGCTGGCGCTGGTCGGCACGGACTTGCCCCCGGTCGCCGGGCCGGAGCCGGCTGACGTCGAGACTGGCGGCGAGGCCAGCGAGGCCAGCGAGGCCAGCCGCGACAACAACATCCGTGCCGACGCCCCGGTGGTTCCCGGTTGCCCGGATATCCGGCCGGCTCTGGGCAGCCCCGCCGAGGTTGCCAAGACCCTGACCGCTGAGGCGCGGTCGGGTGCCGCCGACGTGGTGGTGCGGCTGGTGGCCGGCGATCCGCTGTCGGTGGACACGGTGATCACCGAGGTGACCACCGTGGCCCGCACCCAGCTGCACTTCGAGATCGTTCCCGGCTTGCCCGCCACCAGCGCGGTGCCGACCTATGCGGGCCTGCCGCTGGGTTCCTCGCACACGGTCGCCGATGTGCGTGGCGACACGGACTGGGGAGCGCTGGCCGCCGGCCCGGGGCCGCTGATTCTGCTGGCCACCGCCTCGCATGTGGCCGACGCGGCGCGCACCTTGATCGAGTACGGGCTTGCCGATTCCACCCCGTGCGTGGTCACGGCCGCCGGCACCACGTGCGGGCAGCGCTCGGTGGAATCCACCTTGCACGGGCTCACCGACCCCGCCGTGCTGGCCGGCATCGGCCAAGCGGGTCTGGCCAGCGTGGACGATGGAACCACCGGGCAGCAGGCCGCTCATGCCGGCCCGCTGGTGGTGACCATCGGCAAGACGGTGACTAACCGAGCCAGGCTGAACTGGTGGGAGAGCCGGGCGTTGTACGGCTGGACCGTGCTGGTGCCGCGTACCAAGGACCAGGCCGGCGAGATGAGCGAGCGGCTGGTGGCACACGGCGCGCTGCCGGTCGAGGTGCCCACCATCGCCGTGGAGCCGCCCCGCAGTTCGGCGCAGATGGAAAGGGCCGTCAAGGGTTTGGTCGACGGCCGCTACCAGTGGGTCGTGTTCACCTCCACCAATGCGGTGCGCGCGGTGTGGGACAAGTTCGGTGAGTTCGGACTGGACGCCCGGGCGTTCTCCGGGGTGAAGATCGCCTGTGTCGGCGAAGCGACCGCCGACCGGGTCCGCGCATTCGGAATCAGTCCCGAGCTGGTGCCGTCCGGCGAGCAGTCTTCGCTGGGACTGCTGGACGAATTCCCGCCCTACGACGACGTTTTCGACCCGGTGAACCGTGTGCTGTTGCCGCGCGCCGATATCGCCACCGAGACGTTGGCCGAGGGGCTGCGGGAGCGGGGCTGGGAGATCGACGACGTGACCGCCTACCGCACCGTGCGGGCGGCGCCGCCACCGGCCGCCACCCGGGAAATGATCAAAACTGGCGGCTTCGACGCGGTGTGCTTCACGTCGAGCTCAACCGTGCGCAATCTGGTCGGTATCGCCGGCAAGCCGCACGCCCGGACCATCGTGGCCTGCATCGGCCCCAAGACCGCCGAGACCGCTGCCGAGTTCGGTCTGAGGGTCGACGTACAGCCCGACATCGCCGCGGTGGGCCCGCTGATCGAGGCGCTGGCCGAACACGCCGCCCGGCTGCGTGCCGAGGGCGCGTTGCCGCCGCCGCGCAAGAAGAGCCGCAGGCGCTAGTGGCGACTGCTAGCGCAGCGGAGCCGGGCGCAGCGGATCGCCACTCGACGAGTGTCAGCGGCTACCCGCGGCAACGTCCGCGCCGGCTCCGCTCCACACCGGCGCTGCGCCGCCTGGTGGCGCAAACATCTTTGGAACCAAGGCACCTGGTTTTGCCGATGTTCGTCGCCGACGGCATCGAGGCGCCGCGGCCCATCCCCTCCATGCCTGGCGTGGTCCAGCACACCCGCGACTCGCTGCGTGCCGCGGCCGTCGACGCGGTGGCCGCTGGGGTTGGCGGGTTGATGCTGTTCGGGGTACCCCGGCAAGCGGACAAAGACAGCACCGGCGCCGTCGGTATCAGCCACGAGGGTGTGCTCAACGTGGCACTGCGCGACCTGGCCGCCGAGCTCGGTGACGCTACCGTGCTGATGGCCGACACGTGTCTGGACGAGTTCACCGACCACGGACACTGCGGGGTGCTGGACGGGACCGGCAGGGTCGATAATGACGCGACCGTGGCCCGCTACGTGGAACTGGCTGTGGCGCAAGCCGAGTCGGGTGCCCAGGTGGTTGGACCCAGCGGCATGATGGACGGTCAGGTCGGTGCCATCCGCGACGGACTGGACTGCGCCGGGTACCCGCACGTGGTGATCCTGGCCTACGCCGCGAAGTTCGCGTCGTCGTTCTACGGCCCGTTCCGCGACGCGGTGGCCTCCAACCTGACCGGAGATCGCCGCACTTACCAGCAGGAGCCCGGCAACGCCCGCGAGGCGCTGTGCGAGGTCTCGCTCGACCTCGCCGAAGGTGCCGACATCGTGCTGGTCAAACCCGCGCTGGGCTACCTCGATATCGTCTCAGCTGTCGCGGACATGTCCCCGGTTCCGGTGGCCGCCTACCAGGTGTCCGGTGAATACGCGATGATTTCTGCGGCGGCCGCCAACGGCTGGATCGACGGCCGTGCCGCGGCGCTGGAGTCGCTGGTCAGCATTCGCCGTGCCGGTGCCGACATCGTGCTGACGTACTGGGCCGCCGAGGCGGCGGGCTGGCTGGCATGACCGGGCCACCGACCTGGCCGCAGCCGCCCGGCTGGCAGCCCGCGCAACCGCCGCCGGCCGTGCGACCGGAGCGGCCGGCCCGTCCGGTGGATGTCGAGACCGGGTTCTGGTTGTGGCTGGCGGCGCTGCCGGTGATGCTGACCGGCTACGTGGTCAACCTGCTGACGTCGCCGGTGGTCGGTGCGACCGAAGTGCGCCACCCGGTCGCCGGGCTGATCGCCGTGGTGATCGCCGTGGTGGTGGGAGTGGGTGTGGTGGTGGTGACCTTCCTGGTGCTGATGCGCTTGGGTTACCGGTGGGCACGCACCGCGTTGACCGGCGGTGGCGTGGCCGCGGCGGTGTATGCGGTCAGCGGCCTGTTCGGCGCCGACCAGCGGACGGTGGTCGCAGTGACCGCAGCGGTCACCGGTATCGTCGGCTCTGTTTTGATCGCCGGGGGAACCTTCCTGCTGCACCGCAGGGACTCCCAGGGTTATTTCACTCGCTGACCGGTGCTGCGGTGAGCCTGGGTGGCTGGTGGCTCACCGGCGGTGCGTGCACCATACTGAGTCGATTCCAGGTCGATTCCAGGATGTCCTGACGGTGAGGGTGAGGTGAACCAAGCGACGAACGCCCCGCCGTTGTTCCACGAGCCCGGCGCCAGCTGGTACTGGGTGCTGGCCGGACCGGCCACGGCCCTGGCCCTGGCCCTGATCCAGAATTCCAGCGGCTACGGGCTGGACCCGCTGATTCCCGGCTTGTTCCTGGTGCTGGTGTCCGCCTTTGTCGCGGTACAGGTCAAGGCGGCCCGCATCCACACCTCTGTCGAGCTCACCGGGCAGACGTTGCGCCAGGGCACCGAGACCATCCGGGTCGGCGACATCGTCCGGGTGTATCCGGAGCCGGCGAAGCCGGCCCACCGGGCGGAACATCCGGAGAAGTGGCAGACGGCCCGGGCGCTGGGGGAGCTCCGTGGGGTACCGCGCGGCCGGGTCGGCATCGGGTTGCGGCTCACCGGGGGGCGTACCGCCCAGGCCTGGGCGCGTGGTCATCGCCGGTTGCGGGCGGCGCTTATCGCGCTGGTGCCGTACCAACCTGACCACCCCGACACTTCCGACAGCGACACCGACGGGCCGCAGTGGTGAGCGCGCCTGCAACCCGGGCCGCAACCCGAGCGGCAGTGGAACTCGGACTGGCCTGCGCGGCCGCGCTGGGCGGCACAGTGAGCGCAACACGAGTGCGTTCCACGGTGCCGGTGGCGCCCATCGCCGACGGTGAGCCGGTCACCACTTCGGTGAGTTACGACCCGCAGCTGTTGCTGCTGACGCTGCTGCTGGCGGCGGTCGCCGGCGTGCTGGCGGTGGTCGGGGCGACTCGACTGGGCCGGGCCCGGCGGGGACGCAAGGATTCCGCCGTGGTCGCTGCGGCCGCTGTGACCGGAGCCACGTTGTCCAAATACCCCAGGGGGGGTATGCCGGGGGCGTGACCACTACCGACCTTGAATTACGGGGCATGACCTGCGCCTCGTGTGCCGCCCGGGTGGAACGCGGTCTCAATTCCCTCGACGGGGTGCGTGCCACGGTGAACTTCGCGGTTGAACGGGCCCATGTCGAACACGAACCCACGGTGTCGGCCGCCGATCTGGTCCGCGCGGTGCAATCCAGCGGCTACGCCGCGTCGGTGATCGGCACAGCCGGCACAGCCGGTACAGACGCCTCAGATCATCGCGACGAACACACCGGCGTACCGGCTGAGCTGCGGGTGCGGTTGATCGGCTCGGCGGTGCTGGGGATACCGGTGGTGGCACTGTCGATGGTGATGGCCTGGCACTTCACCGGTTGGCCGTGGCTGGCCTTCGCGTTGACCACCCCCGTCGTGCTGTGGGGCGGCTATCCGTTCCATCGTGCCGCGGTGCGCAACGCACTGCACGGTGCCTCCACGATGGACACCCTGGTGTCACTGGGCACGCTGGCCGCCTATCTGTGGTCGGCGGCGGCGGTGATCACCGGTCTTGCCTTCCGGGGAGGCCATGTCTACTTCGAGGTGGCCGCCGCCGTGACCGTGTTCCTGCTCGCGGGTCGCTATGCCGAGTCGCACGCCAAACGCTCGGCCGGCGCGGCGCTGCGCGCACTGCTGACGCTGGGTGCCAAGGACGCCGCGGTGATGCGGCGCGGCCCAGCTGGTCAAGCCGGCCTGAGGGAAGTGCGGGTACCGGTGGACCAACTGCGGGTGGGTGACGTGGTCGTGGTCCGGCCCGGTGAGCGTGTCGCCACGGACGGCGTCGTCATCGACGGCACCACCGCGCTGGACACCTCGGCGATGACCGGCGAATTGGTGCCCGTCGACGTCGGTGTAGGCGACCGCGTGCTGGGCGGGGCCCTGAACACCTACGGACTGGTGCTGGTGCGGGCGAGCAAGGTCGGTGCCGACACCCAGCTGGCCCGCATGGCCAAACAGGTGGCCGACGCCCAGAACGGCAAGGCATCGGTCCAGCGGCTGGCCGACCGCGTCTCGGCGGTGTTCGTGCCCGCCGTGCTGGTGATCGCCGCGCTCACGCTGGCCGGCTGGCTGCTGGCGGGCCAGCCCCCCGCGGCCGCGTTCACCGCAGCAATCGCGGTGCTGATCATCGCCTGCCCGTGCGCGCTCGGCCTGGCCACCCCGACCGCCATCCTGGTCGGTACCGGTCGCGGCGCGCAGCTGGGCATCGTGATCAAGAATCCGCAGATGTTGGAGACCGTCAAGGACATCGACACCGTCGTGCTGGACAAGACCGGAACGGTGACCACCGGCGTGATGACCGTGGGCAACGTGGCCGTCAACCGGGGTGAAGATCCGAACACGGTGCTGACGCGGGCCGCCACCGTCGAAACGGGCTCGGAGCATCCGATCGCCGCCGCCATTGTGGGGGCAGCCGCCGCCGCGCAGTTGCCGCTCGGGCGGGTGGATGATTTCGCCAACCGGCCCGGCCGCGGCGTGACCGGCGTGGTTGACGGGGTACGGGTCGACATCACCCGGTCGGCTGCCGCCCACGAGACCGGAACGGCGGTCGAGGTGTCCTGGGGCGATCGGGTGCGCGGCATCATCACCTTGACCGACACCGTGAGGGGAAGCAGCGCCGCCGCGATCGAAGAGCTGAAGGCGATGGGCATCGTCCCCGTACTGCTCACCGGGGATGGCCGCACGGTGGCGCGGAAAGTGGCCGCCGAAGTCGGGATCGACCCGGCCAACGTGATCGCCGACGTGCTGCCCACCGACAAAGCCGACGCGATCAAACGGCTGCAGGCCGACGGCCGCCGGGTGGCGATGGTCGGCGACGGGGTCAACGACTCGGTGGCGCTGGCCACCGCCGACATCGGGATGGCGATGGGCACCGGCACCGACGCCGCCATCGAGGCCGGCGACCTGACCCTGGTGCGCGGCGACCTGGGCACCGTACCGACCGCGCTACGGCTCTCGGCGCGCACCCTGCGCATCATCAAGGAGAACCTGTTCTGGGCGTTCGGCTACAACGTCGCGGCGATCCCGCTGGCCGCGGTCGGATTGCTGAATCCGATGATCGCCGGTGCGGCGATGGCCTGCTCGTCGCTGCTGGTGGTCACCAACAGCCTGCGGTTGAAGAGAGTTCGGCGTGATTTTCTGCGCTGAGCGACGATTATCACGCCGAAATCACGAGGCCAGCCACGCAAGCTCCGACGGCAGGTGCTCGCGCCAGAACGACACGTCGTGCCCACCCGGGTAAAACCCACCGGCCGGCGGCGTGCGCAGTTGCCCG
>NZ_JBYCKY010000072.1:0-1374 GCF_057473605.1 Mycobacterium sp. TH-M82
GATACACCAGCGCCGACCTCCACCAACAACTCACCAGGATCGACCACTACACCGCTGCCGCATGACCCCAGACGAATTAACGGGTAAGACCACTAAGGCGTCGATTTGGGCTCGGATAGCCTCTGCCTGGGTTTCGAGGAACTGCACGCGTTGGGCGAGCATCTTGGCCGCAATGAGCACCGACTGCGCCCACGATTCGGTCTGTGAGTCGGGTCGGCAGCGGGCGATCGCCTCGATCAACCTGAATGTCGTTAGGCCGCGGTATTTTTCACGCACAGAGTCCGGTGCGGACACCAGCATGGCCTTGAGTTGATTGATTACCGCGGTGCGATGCTTGACCGCCGAACGGCGCGCATGGTGCAAAGCGCGCAATCCAGCGGTGGCATCGTCTTTCGGAGTGGCCAGCCCGTCGCCGGCCAACGCGGTACGGGCAGCACTGTAGGCATCGAGCGGGTCGGACTTGCCCTTGAGCCGGCGGCTCGACTTGACTGCCCTGGTCACCTCGACGACCTCGATGCCCGCTGCGATGAGTGCCCGGGTCAGCCCAGAACCGTAGCTGGCGGTGCCCTCGACCCCGATCCGCTGCACCTGGCCCAGCGAGCGCAGGAACCTGATTGCCGCAGCGTAACCGGCCCGTGTCGTCGGGAACTCGCGGTCGCCGGCCAGGACGCCGGTAATGGTGATGGCGGCGACTTGAATGGTGTCGGCGTGGGTATCCGCACCGGCGACGATGAGCACAGATTCTGTCAAGATGATGGTGTCCCTTCTGACCAGCGTTAGGTGGGCACACACCGGCCAGGGCGGGCAGACAAGACATTGATGAGGAACTGCCAGGCTCCTGATTAGGTCATGTCCGTCCTGTCCGGCGTGAACAAGACGCGCACCACGCAGGCCGGACAAATCAAGTTATGGACAACCCAGCAGGGCGTCAGTCGGACCCAGAGTCACGACCTGCGCGGTAACGCTCTTCCATCATCAATGTCGGACCTCGCGGTTACGCTGACCCGCCACCGGCAAGCAGAGGAGGAACCGCGATGAACAAAGCCGAGCGTCTGTGGAATCTACGGGACGGCGTGCTGGCGTGGCTGTACGAGCTGCGCATCACCGGGGCCACCATCGCCGAGGCTCTACCGGAACCGTTCATGACCGCGACGTCCTGGTCTGAGTTGGAAGTTACCCGCGAGGAGCTGAACGACGCGGTCGAGTGGCTCATGGAGGAGGGCTACGTCGACGGCATAGGCACCATGCAGAGGGTCGTTGTCCGGCCACGCCTGACCCCTGCGTTTCGTCAAGTGGTTTGGCCCCACTGATCTGCATGAATTTTGGCCCCATGTGGCGGTGTTCGGGTCTTGATCGTTGGTGACTGGTTCGGCT
>NZ_JBYCKY010000073.1:0-2181 GCF_057473605.1 Mycobacterium sp. TH-M82
GGTCAGCGCGGGCTCGTCGTCCACCAGCAAAACCCGGATCGGTGATCCGTCGGCGCGGTAGATCCGGGGCAGCTGGCCGAGAACGGCTTGGCGCGGGCGCTGGCTGCCTGCGTGTCGCGACATTGCAGTCATCATCCCGCATTTTCGCAAGTGTCACACGCGGTTGTCACGAAGTTCATAGAATTCTCACATCATGACGTGTTCCGCACGTCACATCCGATGGCGCTCACATATGAGTTCCCTATGTGTTGCATCAGCTAACTTGAGATGATCGCCGTTTCCAAAAATACTGGTAGTCAGGGTCGTTGGGTTGGGGCAATCGCGCATGCTCGGAGGTTGCTCTTGCTAAACGCCTGCGCGAGAAAGCTTTTCGTTAAACGCGAGGCGACGGGGCACCGGTAGAGTGGCCGAGATTGACGACGTGGGAGCAACTTCGGAGCACATGCGTTCGTGGATTGCGTTACCGAGAGATTGCAGGACGTTACGAAATCCGGCAGAAAAGAATGTTTTTCACGTCAAACCGTTGCGTGCCTCGCTTGCTCAGCCGGGACGGGCAACGCAGCCCGCGGTTCACCCGGGGCGCCGTTGGTGCCGTCGGCACCGGTGCAACCGTCATCAGCAAGCTGGATCGGATTGAGGAAAACCCATGGATTTTGGCGCATTACCGCCGGAAATCAATTCTGGTCGCATGTACACCGGGCCGGGACCGACGTCTTTGCTGGCCGCCTCGGCGGGGTGGGAGTCACTGGCTGCCGAGATGCACAGCGCGGCGAGCGGATACCAGTCGGTGATCTCGACTGTGACGGAAGAATGGGTGGGTCCCACGTCGATGACGATGGCGGCCGCGGCCACGCCCTACCTGTCGTGGATGGCGGCCACCGCGCAGCAATGCCATGAGACGGCCACCCAGGCCACGGCCGCCGCGGCAGCCTACGAAACCGCGTACACGATGACGGTCCCGCCGCCGCTGGTCGCGGCCAACCGGGCCCAGCTGATGGCGCTGGTCGCGACCAACCTTTTGGGGCAGAACACTCCGGCGATCATGGCGACCGAGGCCGCCTACAGCGAGATGTGGGCCCAGGATGCCACCGCAATGTACAACTACGCCGCCAGCTCGGCGTCCGCGGCGCGCTTCACGACGTTCACTGCGCCGCCGCGGACCACCAACCCCGGCGGGGTGGGCAGTCAGGCGGGAGCGGTCGCCCAGGCGACCGGCGGCAACGCCCAGACCGCGTCGACGCACCTGCTGTCGTCGGTGCCCCAGGCCCTGCAGAGCTTGTCGACTCCCGGGTCGGTGTCGGGTGCCGGAGTGTCGCAGGCGGCGATGGGTACCGGGGCGTCGCTGGGAACCTCGGGTGCGTCCGCCCCAATCAGCGCGCTGTCGAGCGTCACGGGTGCGACGGGCAAGACCGCGACGAAGAGTGCGGGCACCGCGGCCGGGGCCTTGTCCGGTTTGTCGTCGGGTCTCTCCTCGGCGTTGGGCGGCAATGGCTTGACGGGCCTGTTCGACGGCGTCGGCATCAGCTCGGACTTCGCGGGTCTGGGTGCCGACGGCGCGGGATTGGGCGCCGACGGAGCGGGCCTCGGTTTCGACGGGTACGGACTTTCGCTCGACTTCGAGGGAGCCGGATCGATTCTGGGCGCGGAGGGTGTTCCGGGATTCGAGGGCCTGGGCCAGGGCCTGAGCATCCTCGGGCCCGAGGGACCCTTGAGTGGCCTAGGTGGACTGGGCGAGAGCGCGTCGGCCGGCGTGGGCCAGGCGGCCTCGCTGGGCACCCTGTCGGTACCGCCCACCTGGGCAGAGACGGTGTCGTCGATCACGCCGCTGCCCGCCGCGCTCGACGCCAACGCCATGACCGGAGTGCCGATGTCGGCAACCTCCCCCGGCGTGTCCAAGCTGCCGCTGGGCGGGATGATCGGACGCGAGGCCGACGGCGCGGTGCAGCGGGTCGGGTTCCGTCCCTCGCTGATCCCGCGCTCGCCGGTAGCCGGCTGACGGCGGCCACCGTCCTGACCGGGACGCCGCACCCGTCGCCGTAGCGGCCCATAGTTTTCTTATGCCCCAACCATTTTCGATTGCGACCCACGGTCGAAAGGCCTAGTCTTCGGGTGGTGGTTGGGGTTGGAAGGGGTCGTACCACCACCAGTCGGCGTGTTCGCCGGTGGGCCCGGCATACGGCG
>NZ_JBYCKY010000074.1:0-3973 GCF_057473605.1 Mycobacterium sp. TH-M82
GAGCGTGGTCGAGTCGGTGCGCATGTAGGTGATGTAGCCGTTTTCGTAGAGCCGCTGCGCGATGCTCATCGTCCGTTCGGCGGAGAACCGCAGCTTACGACCGGCTTCCTGCTGCAGCGTCGAGGTCATGAACGGCGGATAGGGACGGCGGGTGTAGGGCTTTTCCTCCACCGACGCCACCGCAAGCTGCGCGCCCTGCAACCCCGCGGCCAGCGTGCCGGCGCCGGTCTCGTCGAGCACGACCACTTCACCGGGCTTGCGGACGGTCCCCAGCGAGTCGAAATCGCGTCCGGTAGCCACCCGCAGATCGTCGACGGCCACCAGTCGCGCGGTGAACGTGGGCGGTTGCGACGCCGGGTCGGACACGCCGGCGTCCAGCTCGGCGATCACGTCCCAGTAGGACGCGCTGCGGAACGCCATCCGTTCCCGCTCGCGCTGCACGATGATGCGGGTCGCCACCGACTGCACCCGTCCCGCCGACAGCTTCGGCGCGACCTTTTTCCACAGCACCGGGCTGACCTCGTAGCCATACAGCCGGTCCAGGATACGCCGGGTCTCTTGCGCGTCGACCAGGTCGTCATCCAGGTCGCGGGGATGTTCGGCGGCGTTGCGGATCGCCGGCTCGGTGATCTCGTGGAAGACCATCCGCCTGACCGGCACGCGCGGCTTCAGGGTTTCCAGCAGGTGCCAGGCGATGGCTTCGCCCTCCCGGTCGCCGTCGGTGGCCAGGTAGAGTTCGTCGACGTCATTGAGCAGGCTCTTGAGCTGGGTGACGGTGCTCTTCTTCTCCGGGCTGACGATGTAGAGCGGTTCGAAGTCGGCGTCGACATTGACCCCGAGCCGCGCCCACGGCTCGCTCTTGTACTTTGCCGGGACATCCGCGGCACTGCTCGGCAGATCGCGGATATGCCCTCGCGACGACTCGACAATGTAGCCCCGACCCAGGTAACCGGCTATTTTGCGTGCCTTGGTGGGCGACTCGACAATGACGAGTCGCCGCACTGACGTGTTTCCGTCGTCACGGGCCGGGTCAGCCAACTGCGCTTACGCTCCACTTCCGTACGTACCTGCCGATGGGCACCTGACAATCTCGCATCCACGGGTGGGCCGATGCAAACCGACACCCGGCAATGAGCTGGTGATGAGCCGTTCTACGGATCGTCACGATTCTTTCCAGGGCTCGGTAGGGCCGGCTCGGCGCGCGGCCACTGCGCCAACGCCTGCACGTCGTCGGGTGGTTCCCCCACGTTCTCTACCAGGCGCGACAGCCTGCGACGGCCGCTGATGCGCAGTGCGGGCCGGCTGCCGCGGGTGCCGATCAAAGTCGGCGCGATCCCGGCCCTCATCAGTGCCGACGCGAGCGGGGAATAGGTGTCCGGAGCGTGCGGATCCAGACCCAGCAGATACCGGTCGGCCTCCGGGCTGCCCGCCGCCAGTGTCCAGGCCCGCAGCTCGCGCGGCCCGGGCAACCACCGCGGAGGCACCGTTTTGACGGCTCCACGCGTCCACTGCGCGGCAATGGCGCGCAGCCGCGGGTCTACCCCGGTGCGCACCAGCGGGGTGTTCTCCTCGGTGCGGGTGATCTCCGGCTGCAGGCCGGCATCGTCGATCAATTCGGCCAGCGCGGACGCCCGCCACAGCTGGTCCACGACGACCGAGAGCCGAGCCCCGTCACCGACGACGGCGATCTGGCCCGTCGCCGCCAGCACGCCGACGAGGTCGGCGACCCCCGGGGGCACCGACTCTGCCGAGAAGAACGACAGTTGGCTCACGCCATCGACAGTAAGCCAGGCCCGTAACGCCCCTGCCCGGTTGACGGACCAGCGAGACGGAAACCCCGGGTGCAACCCTGCCGGCAGGACTTGCCCGGGGCCCCGTCAGAGCGTCAGACGCGGTCGCTCAGATGGAGCGAACGCCGGTGGCCTGCGGCCCCTTGGGGCTCTGGCCGACTTCGAACTCGACTCGCTGGTTCTCCTCAAGGGTGCGAAAGCCGCTCCCCTGGATCTCCGTGTAGTGGACAAACACGTCAGCCGACCCGTCCTCGGGCGCGATGAAGCCAAAGCCCTTCTCCGCGTTAAACCACTTCACAGTTCCCTGTGGCATTTGTCGATCTTTCCTAACTCTTCTTGCCCGGTGCGGTGCACCGTCGGTCGGGACGCCGACCTTCGGTGTCCCGGGCCCGTCGCGACCGCCGTACCGTTGTGGCGGCGTCGGTGTCCCCACCGACGCACCTCTCGCAGGAACTGCGGTCGCAACGAAAGTTCCTGCGAAAGTTTGACACGAACACAGAAGCTAAGGCCGCCCATCAGTCAATCACGTTCGTCGCCTCGGCAACAGTATCGGGTGTGCGAACCGGGGATCGGCGGGTGAACAACGCCGCTGCAAACTCCTGTGACAACCGTTAGGGACAGCATTAATGACGACGAGTTTCGGCCGGGAGCTGCTGGCTGCCGCCCTGGCCGGCACCCAGCCCGGTGAACACCCGCTGCGCCACGTCGCCGACCTTCCGGCGGCGCGGGGCGAGCCGGACCACTGGCCCACCTGGGCCGGGCCCGACGTGGTGGCCGCGTTCACCGATCGCGGCATCGTCGCCCCGTGGCCGCACCAGCTCGCCGCCGCCGACCTGGCGCACGCCGGTCGTCACGTGGTGATCAGCACCGGAACGGCGTCGGGAAAATCGCTGGCCTACCAGCTCCCGGCGCTCAACACGCTGGCGAGGAATCCACGTGCGACGGTGCTGTATCTCGCGCCGACGAAAGCCCTGGGCCGCGACCAGTTGCGGACGGCGCATGCGCTGACCACCGCGATCGACCGGCTGGGCACTGTGACGCCCGTGGCACCGACCGCCTACGACGGGGACAGCCCCGCCGAGCTTCGCCGCTTCGCCAGGCAACGGTCCCGCTGGGTGTTCTCCAACCCGGACACGATCCACCTGTCGATGTTGCGCAACCATGCCCGCTGGGCGGTCTTCCTGCGTGGCCTGTGTTTCGTCGTCGTCGACGAGTGTCACTACTACCGGGGCATTTTCGGCTCGAATGTGGCAATCGTGCTGCGCCGGCTGCTGCGACTGTGCGCGCGCTACTCGGCCGGCCCGTCGGCAGCGGCCACCCTGGCGCCCGGCGCGCCTGCCTTACCCACCGTGATCTTCGCCAGTGCGACCACGGCGGCACCGGGCGCCAGCGCGGCGGCTCTGATCGGTCAGCCGGTCGCCGAGGTCACCGAGGACCGCTCCCCGCACGGGGCGCGCACGGTGGCGCTGTGGGAACCCGCGCTGCGCACCGACCTGACCGGTGAGAACGGCGCCCCGGTGCGGCGGTCCGCCGGCGCCGAGGCGGCCCGGGTGATGGCCGACCTGGTCGCCGAGGGCGCGCGGACGCTGACCTTCGTCCGGTCCCGCCGTGGCGCCGAGGTGACCGCGCTGGCGGCACGGTCGCGGCTGGAGATCATCGCCCCGCACCTGGCCGGCAAGGTCGCCTCCTACCGGGCGGGTTACCTCGCCGAGGATCGCCGGGCACTGGAGCGCGCGCTCGCCGACGGTGAACTCTGCGGCTTGGCCACCACCAACGCGCTGGAGTTGGGTGTCGACATCGCCGGGCTGGACGCGGTGGTGATCGCCGGCTTTCCCGGGACGGTCACCTCGTTCTGGCAGCAGGCCGGCCGGTCCGGCCGGCGCGGGCAGGCGGCGTTGATCGTGCTGGTCGCCCGAGACGACCCGTTGGACACCTACCTGGTCCATCACCCCGCGGCGCTGTTGGACAAGCCGGTCGAGAAAGTGGTGATCGACCCGGCCAACCCCTATGTGCTCAGGCCCCAGCTGCTGTGTGCGGCGACTGAACTGCCCCTCACCGACGTCGAAATCGCCAGCCTAGGCGCCGAGCAGGTGGCAGCGATGCTGGTCGACGACGGTCTGCTGCGGCGGCGGTCCGGCAGATACTTTCCGGCACCCAGCATCGACGCGGTAGACCCGCACCCG
>NZ_JBYCKY010000075.1:0-11286 GCF_057473605.1 Mycobacterium sp. TH-M82
CGGAACATCTCGTTCACCTTGTCGATCGCCTCACCGAGAGGCCCTCGCTTGGGTGTCCCGGAGCCTTTTCGCTCTCCGTCGAAGTCCGGAAGTCGGATGCCTTCACTGCTGCCCTCGCGCAGCGAGTGGCTTTCGTTTATTGCCGACGGCACAAGCTTCACGCCCGAGAGCTGCACACCGTCGAGGTAGCTGTCGTCGTGGTCGTTGCCGTCTAGGCGCAAGTTTCGTCCCAGCAGCGTCGCGAGTATTGCTCTGCGGTGCAGGTCGGGATCCTGGTAATCGACGATCTGACTAAGGAACTGCCAGGCGTTGCGGTATCCGAGCACGTCGGCACGGAAGCTCACCAACTCTTCGCGTCGAGCTTTGTCCTTATTCAGCGCCGCCTGCCTAAGCTGCCCCGTCCATCGGTTCTTGATGGGCGAGAGCGCCTTTGCGATCGCTTCTCCGCCGGCATTCTGAAGGTAGGCATCGGCGACCGCCTTGAGTTCGTCACCGGTGTAGAACCAGGCAACGTCGAGACGATCGGCAAGAGTGTAGAGAGCGTTCGGGTCAACATCCCCCTCGACGTGCGCGTCCGAATAATAGAGCTTGAAGTCCTCTTCGATGCTGGCAGGGGAATTACGGAAGTCGACGACCATCGGCGCAGTCTTGCCAGGGTAGATACGGTTCAGCCGTGAGAGGGTCTGTACTGTGGCGACGCCGGAGAGCTTTTTGTCCACGTACATTGCCACGAGCCGGGGTTCGTCGAACCCGGTCTGGAACTTGTTCGCAGCGATGAGGACACGGAAGATTCCTTCCTCGCGGAATGCCCGGGCGACGTCGCTTCGACCGTTGAGCGAGACCTCGGTGACGGATTCCCCGATGTCCTCATCCGTAAGCGAGCCCGAGAAGGCGACCAACGTCCTCATGTCGGTGTAGCCCCGCTCGTCGAGGTAAGCATTCATCTTTTTTGACCAGCTCAGCGCCTCCATTCGCGAACTCGTGACGACCATCGCCTTCGCCTCGCCGCCGAGCAAGTGCATGACATTCCGGCGGAAGTGTTCGATTACGACTCGGACCTTCTGGGCAATAGCCGTCGGATGGAGGCGGGCGTAACGCACGATGGCGGTGACCGCCTCGCCGGTATCGACCTGTATCTCGGTTTCGGACTCATCGCCTTCCAACGTGTTCTTCACTCTGAGGAACATGTCGTATGTCGAGTAGTTGGTCAGGACGTCAAGGATGAAGCCTTCTTCGATCGCCTGCGCCATCGTGTAGGTGTCGAAGGCCTCCCAACGGCCGTTGCGCTCGGTACCGAAGAGCCGCAGCGTCTTCGCCTTCGGTGTCGCGGTGAGTGCCACGAACGTGATGTTGCTGGACGCAGCGATCGCCGAGTCTTTGGCCTGGAGAAGGTCGTCGGCACTGATGTCCTCGTCGTCCTCGTCAAGCTCAACGTCGGCCAGAAGAGCCTTGAGTTGCCGAGCGGCGGAACCGGACTGCGAGGAGTGCGCCTCGTCGGCGACAACCGCCCAGCGGCGACCACGCAGCTCCTCGGTGTCCTCGATCAGCTTCATGACCTCAGGGAACGTTTGCAGGGTGCAGGTGATTATGTGGTCGCCCTCGATGAGTGCTTTCTTCAGCTGGGGTGACTTCGCTCCCGACTTCTCCCCGACGCTGACGACCAGGCCCTTGCTGGACTGCACCAGGTTCATGTCGTGGCGGATGTTCTCGTCTAGCACGTTGCGGTCGGTGACAACGATGACCGAGTCGAACGTCGACGTAGAGTCCGAACCCATGTGCCGGATCAGCCGGTGACTGAGCCACGCAATCGTCTTCGTCTTGCCGGAGCCGGCCGAGTGCCAGATCAGGTAGCGCTTGCCCGTCCCGTTCGACTCGATGTGACCGACGACGCGTTCGACCGCGCGCAGCTGGTGGAAGCGAGGGAACACCAACCGGCCGTCCTTCTTGCCGGACTTGCTCGGCTCGAACAGCGCGAAGTCCTTCAGGATGCGCATGAACTTCGGGCGGGCGAGGATCTCGCGCCACAGATAGTTCGTCGATGACCCGGTACCCGACGGGGGGTTCCCCTCATGGCCTTCGTTGCCCTGGTTGAAAGGCAAGAACACCGTGTCCTCGCCCTCCAGCTTCGTGGTCATGTAGACGAGGTCGTTCGACACCGCGAAGTGCACCAGGGCGCGGCCGGGCGCGAGCAGTGCCCGGTTCTTCCCGGGCCGGCGGTCCTCCTTGTATTGGCGGATCGCATGGTTGACCGTCTGTGTGTTGTCGGTCTTCAGCTCCATTGTCACGACCGGCAGACCGTTGGCCGTCAGTACCACGTCGATCGTCTCGTTAGTCGCCGTGTCGAAACGCACCTGACGCAGGACGCGGAGACGCACCGAGTCGGCAGCCTCTACCACCTCGGTGAGGTTGGGGTTCGCGGGCGGGAACACCATCATCGGCCCGAACTTCGCGGCGGGGCGACCGACCTGGGCGAAGGTGAAGCCCTTGCGCAGCACGCCGAGCAGACCCCCGACGGGGTGACCGGTGGTGGCGTCCATCTTCGTCTGCTTAGCCAGCTCTTTGGTTATGTGCTGCAGCAGTTTCCGTTCGGCTGCGGTCTTCTGTTCGTCGACGAGGTCTGCGGGTATGGCTTTCTCGTACTCGTCGGGGTACTGAGTTGCGAGCCAGTGCAGTACGTCAGCGGGGACCATCGCCAGGCCGATGTCCCAACCCG
The DNA here is from genome assembly GCF_057473605.1 of Mycobacterium sp. TH-M82. NCBI lineage: Bacteria > Bacillati > Actinomycetota > Actinomycetes > Mycobacteriales > Mycobacteriaceae > Mycobacterium > Mycobacterium sp. TH-M82. The sequence goes on from NZ_JBYCKY010000075.1 coordinate 2,714, forward strand.
TCGGATTGCCCTCGTTCTCGTACAGCCATCCGCGCTCCGAGAGTTCGGCGCAGAGGTTGCGCTCGAACTCCGACTCCATCAGCTGCGCATCACTCATCAGGTGACCTCTTTCCGACCGGTGACGACGTCGGTGATGAGCGCCGCGCGGCGCTCCAGAAGCAGAGCCTTGAGGTCGGCGACTTTTGCAAGCATGGCATCGACGCGGGCCGTGGCGTCATCGAGCCGGTTGGCGATCCGGGTTTGCTCGTCGAGGGGCGGAAGCGGGACCGGGGTCGCGTCCAGCACGGTCTTGGTCACCCGCTGCGCGTTCGGTCGGACGCCGGTCGCGATGGCGGCGAAGTAGTCGATGTACCGCGAACTTCGGAAGAGGTGATGGACGTAGCGTGGCTCGAACCGGTCCGAGATCCAGAATGCCTTGTAGTCGGGGCTGATGTACCCGGTGAGCGACGACACCCCGACCCCGCCGTGGTTTAGCCACATCATGTTCGCCGCGAGCTGCCCGGGTCGCACGACGCGGTACTTCGAGACATCGAGCGACGCCTGTTGGCCCTCGGTCCGGGTGTTCAGCTCCACGCCCCTGTACTCGGAGATAGAAAGGAGTGGCCCTGGCGGGTTCTCACCGTTCCGCTCCGTGCTCTCGGTGAAGGCGTATCCGAACTTGGTACGTCCCCAGTGCTCGGGGACGCCGGAGAGAACAGAGTTCGGCTCCGGGCTCCCATGTGCAGAGCCGTCTCCAAGCCCGAAAACGGCTCTCGTCTGAACGATGCGAACGCGGTCCTGGAGTTCATTGACCAGAGCATCGAGCTGGGCGAGCATCGCATCGATCTCACCGGCTTCGCGATCAAGATAAGCCGCGATCATGCGCTGAGTGTCAAGATCGACCGCTGGGACAGGTAGGCGCGCAACAGTTCCGTGTGGGATCGAAACACGGGTTACCCCGAACGCCGCAGTGAGCCAGTATCCCTTCGTATCACTGGACTCCAGGCACCAATAGAGGAACCCAGGGTCAACTCGGTCGCGGTACGGGCGCAGGAGTGACAGGTGATAGCCGCACACCATGCCGTCTGACGAGGATTCGACCAGTGTTGGAATCCCGATGTCATCGGACGTTTCTGAGTCCTTCGTGATGATGAGATCACCGGGCCGAACCCCGAATCGCTCGATGTGTTCGGCTGACGCGGTGGCCTCCATCAGGTCCAGGTCCGCGGTGATTCGACGGTTGTAGTAGACGTCCGTGTAGTTGACGAGCCGCACCCCCGGCTCGGAGGGATCAGACTTCTTGTCCACATTCGACGGGCGGATGTCAGCCAGCGACCAGAGTGGAACAGCCTTCACTCCCCGCTCACCTCCATGAAGAGGCGCCCAAGTTCGCTCATGAGCTTCTGGACCTCCGTGTCGATCTCCGCCAACGGGCGAGGCTCCTCGGGCACGTAGAAGATCCGGGTGAATGGGATGTCTGTGCCGTGCTTCGCCTTGGACTCGTCCCACTGAGCGCCAGGCGCGTAAGGCAGCACTTCGCGCTCCATGTGCTCGTCCAGATCCTCGCTCAGAGGCACGCGCTCGGTGATCTTCCATCCTGCGACGATCACGGGTTTGCCCTTCCGATCGACTGCGAGGGGTGCAGAGTCATCCTCCACGGCCATCGCCTTCATCACGGCATCAACCAAACCGACCGGGGTCTTCAATCCAGCCGATTTCGCGGCCTCGGGGAACGACTTCGGAAGGTCGTTCCAACGGGTGCCGTCAAGAGAGCGCAGAACGGCCGCATGCGTCTCGGCGAAGTCGCGGCGGCTGCGCAGCGAGTCGACAACTTCGTCGCTGAAGCGCGTCGCGAAGCGCGCCTGCTTGTACACAGGCACGTCGCGGAACATGAAGTCCTCAGGAGTCATCACGCGAGAGATCGCCGGGTCAGCCTGATCGAACGCCTTGTACGCCTCCATCAGCGTTTCCCGATGGTTCTTCCCCATCTCGCGGCGCTTGTCGCCCATAGGTTTCCGCAGAGAGTCCCACTGGCCGGAGCCGTCGATGAGCTGGATCTTGCCCTTACGGTCGGGATCCTTGTTCGTGTCGAGGATCCAGACGTAGGTCGCGATACCGGTGCCGTAGAACATGCTCGTGGGTAGAGCCACGACCGCGTCGATTAGGTCTTCCTCAAGGAGCCACTGACGGATCGAGTTCGGCCCGTTGTCGCTGTTGAACAACGGCGACTGGTTCGAGACAACCGCGGCTCGTCCGCCCTGACCGTTCTTCGCCGCCGGGCTGAGCTTCGATGCGCAGTGGGCCAGGAACAACATCTGACCGTCAGAGGTGCTCGGCAGACCGTGACTGAAGCGCGACCCGTGTACTTTGGCCTGTTCCTTGACCGCCTTCTCGTCTGCCTCCCAGTCCTTGCCGAACGGAGGATTGGAGAGCACGTAGTCGAAGGTCTGATCCCCGTACAAGTCCTCGACGAGGGTGTTGCCCTGCTTGATCGCGTCAGGTCGGCCACCCTGGATCAACAGGTCGGCTTTGCCGAGAGCAAACGCTGACGGCATGAGTTCCTGCCCATAAAGCGTGACGTCGATCTTCCCGTTCATCCGCTTGAGCGCGTCTTGCGCGACGAGCAGCATGCCACCGGAGCCGGCGGTCGGGTCGTAGATGGAGCGCAAGGCACTCTCGCCCGCGAGGCCGTCGTCATCGTTGGTGATCAAGATGTCCACCATGAGCTTGATCGCATCGCGCGGGGTGTAGAAGTTACCTGCGGCCTTCCCCTTCTTGTTGAAGGCCCGGTACATCACGTCCTCGAACACATCGCCCATCGCGGTGTTGGCGAGTTCCCGCGGCGACAGGTCGAGCTTCGAGAAGTGCTTCACTACGGCGAGAAGGCGGTTGGCGTCGGCGAGAACCTTTGCGCGGCGGTTGAACTCGAAGGAGGTCCAGATGTCGGCGATGTTGTTCGAGAAGCCGTCGATGTAGCTCTGCAGGGACTTGTCCACGTTGTCGTCGACCGACGCGATCGTCGCGAGGTCGAGCGGCGAGACGTTGTAGAAGCTCAGTCCGAACTTGTCCTTCACCGCAATGTCGATCAGGTGTGGCGGCATCCCAGCGAGGGACGCGACGAGCGCGGTCACTTCCGCCTTGGTGTCCGCGAGCATGCATTCCAGTCGGCGAAGCACGGTGAACGGGAGGATGTAGTCGCCGTAGTCCTCCTCGTCCACGATGTTTCGGAGGTACTTGTCGGCCGTGTCCCACACGATCCGCGCGGTCGTCCTATTGTTTGCTGCGTCAGCCACTGCGTTGCCCTCGATCGGTCTCGGTCACCCGTCAAAATGTATCGGAAACGTTACATCGAGGTTGGGGCATTCGAAGAGATTCCACGGCTGCATGTCGCGCAGCGGTGATTACGACGAGGCGAGTCGCCGGGCGGTGACAATCACCAGGTCAGGTGTCGAGTACCAGTTTCGCTCCGGTGCGCCGCATCATCTCGAACGGGTCCATGAATGTGGCGCCGATCGCGGTGCAGGCGTCAGGGATCTTCACTCGCTTCCTAGAGTTGGGCTCTGGGAGTTCGTGGGTCACCAGGACGTGGTTGTGGCCACGTGCGTGGGCCACCAGTTGATAGTCGGCCTGGTTGCCGGTGAACGCCGCGAGTGCGGCGGGGGTGAACGGGCGAGACGCCGCCCATGCGGTGAGCGTCGGGAAGTGTGCCGTCGTGGCCTGATCGATCGGCTGGAAGAAGGAACTGTTCGCCTTCGCCCACTCCGCCAGTTCATCGTTACCGCTGACCAACTCCTTGTGGACGGCGTCGATGCTACCCACCTCGCCGGCGGCATGAGCACCTTCAAGCCACTCCCAGAACCCGGGAGCGATGTCGAAGGCGTAATAGCGATTCTTCGCCTCGATGAGGACGTTCGCATCGACCAGGTACATCAACCGACCCCGATCTCGTCAGCCAGGCGGGCGAAGGTTTCATGCTTCTTTGTCCCGAGCAGGTTGAAGGCGTCCCGGAAGCTGGTATCGCCCTGGTAGGTGCTGGTGACAACTGCACGGGCGAACTGGCGGCTCAGGCGCAGCGGCTGCGTGTTGTAGTAGTTCCCGCCGGAGTTCTCCCCGCGGCGGCGCTTCGCCAGCTCGATGACCGCATCTCTCTCCGCCTCGTATCGCGCCCGGTAGTCGTCCCATTCGAGGAAGCGTGCATCGAACAGGCGCTTGAGGATCACCAACGTGCTCACCCGGTACCGGCGCGCCAGACGTGTCAGCTCCTGGAGTGTCGGCTCGCCCTGATAGTCGCGGCGGAGTGCGGCCAGCGGGACCAAGACCTCGGCGGCGACCTGATTGCACCACAACTCCTCGGATACGCCCTCGCGCACCACCATCGCGGCGTCGGACAGGGCGCTGCCGCCGAGCCAGACATGGCCGAGTTCGTGGATCAGGGTGAAGATCTGCGCGGCCTTGGTGTCGGCGCCATTGACGAAGATCAGCGGAGCGATCGGGTCGGAGAGCGCGAAACCGCGGAACTCCTCCGGGTCGAGGGCGCGGTGCGTGTCACCGCCAACGATCCCGTTCACCATCACGAGCACACCGATGGCCTCGATGCGGTCGATCAGCTGCCGCAGCGCATCGTCGGAGTTCGTGAACACTGCACGCTCTGTCAGGTCGAAGTCAATGGCCTCGCGGATAGCCCGCCCTGCGTCGGCCACGGGCGTGTCGATGGTCGCGGAGCCTACGAACTCTAACTGGGGCGCGCCGTGGTCGAGGGCGTAGTCGCGGTACCACTCCTGTCGGGTCTGACAGATGTAGATCGTATCCAGCAGGTCGACGGACGGGCGGGGCACCGTGGCATTGCCGACCGTACGCATGTCCGGGATGGGCACTGGCTCATTCGGCGGTTCAGGTAGGAACAACAAGCCGAACGGGGTATGAGTCGCCTGCGCGAAGCTCTCTAACTGCTTGAGGGTCGGCTGACGCACACCGCTGATCCACTCATCGAGCTTCGGGGCTCGGCGCTGTGTGGTCTCGTCGTCCCAGCCGGCACGCTCTACGGCCCACTCCAGGAGGCTGGGGGCGACACTGATGCGTACTACCACGGTGCCCGCCACCTCCTTTCGCGCACGGTGTCAGTGTGCCGCAGCCCGCACAGCGGGGCGCGCCGACCCCGCCGATGAGATTCAACCGAGACGACCGACATACAAGTCCTAGCTCACTCGTCTCGCAGCGGGTCACGGTGATGTCGCCGGTCACGACAGCAGCGGTAAGGCCGCCTCGATGATCGCTTTGCCGGCCTCGGTGCCGGCCGCCGTCGCGATCGCGGTCATCGCCGTGGTGGCCAACGTCTTAACCCGGCCTGGAGACGGGGAGTCCGAGTTCGACTCGCCGCGGATCTCCGATACCAGCTCCTCGGCGTCGGCACGGACCGCCGTGTCGGTCATCGCGGGCAGTGCCTGCTCGATCACGTCAGCAAGGTTGCGGGCCTGCTCGACCGCCTGCTGAACGGTGACGGTCTGTGTGGCGCCGGGACTGTTGAAGGCGATGGCGATACCGCTGCTGCCCTCGATGTGCAGATACGGATTCTGCACCTCGGCGACACCGGGGAGGTCACGCACCGACTTACCCGACGCTGCGTACTTCTCACCGTAGGGGGTCAGGTGTGGCCGGACAACGATCCTCTGCATGGTGCCGGTGCCGTCGACATAGCCCTCTTCCATGAGCCACTCCAGTGCGGTGTTCAACTCCTCGCGGGTCACCTCGGTGTCAGACCAAGAAGTCGCCTCCATGAAGGCCGTAGGTTTCGCCTCGGCGATCTTGGCTCCTTCGATCCGCAGCTCGTATAGCCACGCGAGCACTCCGTCGCGCAGATTCCACAGACGCTCGGCCTTATTCATACCTGTCCTCCTTGGATCGGGATCAGCGTAAGTGTGGGGTCCGACAACAGCAGACGACCCCAAGACGGGAACGTCGTTTCGGCCACGACCGTACGGTCGACCTGGAGTACTGCCCTTCATCCGGTGGCTACGGGTGGGGTGTGAACCGCAGCGTCATGATTTCCTCGTTCGACAGCAGCGCCCAATACCCTTTCACAGGTTCGCCGTTGTCTCGCATCGCTTTTGCCGCATCGAGAAGGGCCGTGTTGAGGTTGGAGGCGAGCAGTGCCGTCCGACCCTCGTCGTCGTAGAGCACCCATCCTCTGAGGGTGTCGCTCAGCAGGTAGGTCACCATGGCGGGAATCTATCGAACCACACTGACACAGTCCCCTACGCGAACTAATCGTAGGTAACGCGCTCAGCGCGAGCGGCTTTGAGCAGCTGGTTCCGTGCTTCACATAGACACTGGAAGGTGGACCTCAAGTCGAGGGTGGCGTCGGCCAGCTGGTAGCGGCCTGCAGGGTTGCCCTGTGCAGCAAGGATTGCGGTCGCCAACCTGAGCGCCTCTACGTGGCTGAGCAGATCGACGATGTATCGGGCGGTCTGCATTGGGGTGGCGCCGCCGGTTCGATCGAGGTGATCTCTCATGTGGGCTGACCAGTCATGGATCGTACGACGGTCGAAGTTGCACAACCCGTTGAGTATCCAACGTCGCCAGGCTGGCAGCCGTCGTGCACGTGAATGGAATTGTGGCAGAGATGGTGTCATGTTCGGACCCTACGACTCGGCTTTGCGTACAGCTACGCCCAAACAAGATGAGAGTTGGCAGCGCGTACCGAACCGTGCCCACCGAGTTCGACGCCTTGGTCACGAACGTCGGACTGCCATGCTCGCGGCGAGGCGGGAAGCGAACGCTGGACCGTCGTTCACGAGTGCGTATCCTCCAGCCAGCCCACCTTGGTTGCAGAGCGGTCGTCGTCGTCGCACCCGCCGATGCATCGTGACGCCGGATTCACGGTCGACTCGCGGGACCTGCCGTATGGCCGTGCGCGGCATCACGGCGGTGGGGAAGCGGCTGGATGAATCGCCGTACACTGCTTGGTTACGTGACCAGCGCCGGACGATTCGGCGTGCCGCGAGGTACGCATCCTGGGTCAGTTCCACGACGGCAATCGCCTTCTTCAATCCGTATACACCCCAAAATCGGCCAGGTCCTCGGCCTGGCTGCCGCCAGAGTTCCGGAACGATGTGCTGATACTCCTTGTCGCCGTGCATGTTCGGTGACGAGTGCTTGGTGAAGTAGATGGCGAGTCGCTTGGGGTCGCAGGCTTTCAGGCCGTTTCGTACGTCGATCGCGGTGCCGGCCAGCCGGTGCCGTGCCTTCTGCTCGGCATCAGGATGATCGACAACCTGAGCCCACGTGTCCGAGAGCCATTGTGCGAAGCTTCGGCCTGACCGTCCGGGCCAGATCGGTGGCGCCATCCATAGATGGATGTGTGGCGCGCCGCGTCGTTGAAACTCCAGCTTCCAGATGTAGCGGACTTGCTCTCCATATTCGCGCTGAAAGCGCTTACGCCACAACACCATATGTCTTTTGACACTGGCCCCGTCCGGAGCGACTACTTTCCAGTCTCCGGGGTAGGTGAGTGTGACCATGGCAGGGACTCGACCCGATTCCACCAGTGGGCTGTAGTCGAGCTCGGCGAAGGTGCGGCACATCGACGACCGAGATTTCCTGGACCACTCGGTGATGACACCGCCAGTACCAGACTGGTCGCTTCGCATAAGACTCCGTCGGATCGAAGACCCGACGGCCCGAGCACCTTGCCCGGCGTGGCTTTCGAGGCCTCTTCTGACATTGAACTTCGCGTCGTCGACGTCACGCTCGTGATGACCGACGGCCCGTTCAGCGGTCTTTTCGGCGCGGACAGGATTCGTCCACCCGAGCCGAACCACACCAGGACCGACCGAAATGCGAAACCGCCCGGATTCAGGCTCGACGCCGCGACGCCCGGGACCACGGGCCCACGGTGGTGCCGGTTCGAACAGTGCCGCGGCCGCGGTGACCTTTTCGGGCGTCGGGAACCGCAACCCCAAAGCATCGATCGCCCGCAGCTCGCCGGTCGCGATCCCGTCGCCAACCGACTCGCGGACATTTTCGGCACATATAACAAGCCCGCCGGCCGCGGCCGGGTTGAGGCCGGGTACCTCGGTCGACGTACGGCCGACCGCTGTCGCTCTCCCGCCCTGCGGCCTGGCGGCCTCGGGCGCTCGCGATCTCCCGTCCACCGAGGCACCCGCGGAACCGGGCCCGAATGGCGGTGGTCCATTAGGTGACGATGAGCCGTCCAGCGATGGTTTCGAGTCGGTGGCTGTTGGGTCGATGCTGGGCATCGGGGTGCCTGCTCCCCGGAGGCTCCGACGCCGCCCACAACGCAAGCGGCAGCGCCGAAGCTCCTGGTCAGGAGTGCAAGCACCGTGTCCGGTTTATGTCCGTTCGTCGGACAGACTGGATACGTCAGCGCAGCTCAATGCGGCGCATGCGACGCATAGACTCAGATAAACCGCAGGTCAGTGGCTATCTCGTCCGCCTGAAAAGCGGAAGGTCGCCGGTTCGATCCCGGCCCTGGCCACCACGGTGTTTATGCAGGTGAGAAGCGTATCAGCGTGTGAACGTGGCGCCAGCGAGGCGGCCATGCGGTCCTTCTATGGGGCCAGGTTGGGGCCGCACGA
>NZ_JBYCKY010000076.1:0-1884 GCF_057473605.1 Mycobacterium sp. TH-M82
AGCGTGGTCGCCGGCCCCGGATCGGGCAGCCCGGTGGCGGTCAGCGCATCGGCCAGCGTCAGCGCCGCGATTCCGGCGGCGGTGCAGCCGGCCAGCAGTGCAGAGCCAGCTAACAGGCCGGCGAGCAGCGGCCACACCCGCACCCACCGGCTGCGCTCGGAGCGAACCTCAGCCGAAACGACCGTCATACCTCCAGGGTATGGGCGCACGCCGGATAAGCCCGCTACCTGCCCCGCCGCAGCTGGCGTGCCTCGATTTCGCGGGCGATGAACTTCCTGCGGGCGATCTCGGCGATGTGGTCGAAATCGCGCAGAATGGCCTGTAACTCGCGCCGGAACGCGATTCGGCGCTTGGTCAGATCCGGCGCGGCCTCCAGAAGGTGCTGATCGGCGACGACCTGGCGCGCGGTCGCGAACAGCAGCGCCGACACCGGCTCGACACTGCGAACCCGGCCCTGCGCCGCGTATTGCCGGCCGACGCCAAGCGCCAGCCGGGTCAGCTCCTTCTCGCCGATCTCTGCCGGAGCGTCGCGCAGCACGTCGGCGACGATCTCATATGCCTCGAAGAACACCCGCAGCATCGCGTCGGCCATCAGGGGGCGCTTGTCGAACAACATCGCGTCGATCTCGGCGTCGCCCGCGGCCAGACGGGCTTCCCAGTCGGAGTGCCAGTCCAGCTCCTCGGCAATGTTGCGCCGGAATGCTGCCGAGTCCGCGAAGTAGAAATCGAATTTCAGCAGATCCCGTAGCCGCATCGATTGATCCCAGAAGGCCTGCAGCCGGTCACCGTCGGCGTGCCCGGCATGGGCCAGGGCCAGTTCGACGATCGAGGTTTCCAGGAAGGCGTGGATCACGCTGTTGCGGTAGAACGCCGCGGTGTGCTCGTCCTCGGGCGCGATCCGCCACACCGGCTCCCGGCCGCCGTCGATACGGGTGACCGGGTGGCCGGCCGACAACGCGTCCGCCGCCGCGCGAACCCCGTCCGGGCTGCGCAGCCGCAGCGCGCTGGTGCTCATCGGGGTCTGTTTGCGCTCCAGATAATCCAGCGAGTCCTGCAGAGTGTGGTGCAGTTGGTCCAGGGTGAGGGCCAACCCGCGGGTGGCCAGCAGCAGCGTCGACACCAAACCGGTCGCATTCACCGGGGTGGCCCGCAGAATCCGCCACGCCACCTCGAAGGCCATCTTCTGCATCGCCAGTCGCTTGGCAGCGCTGTCGACCGCAAGCGGCCCGTCCGGCGGGCCGAGATAAGCACGCATCGAGACGGCCTCCGGGAAACGGACGTAGATCTTGCCGTAGCTGCGCTCACCCTGAGCCTTGATGAAGTTGTACAGCCAGCCCAATCCCTCGGGCCGCTTCTCGGCGCCGCGCGCGTAGGCGGCGTACTCGGTAGTCTCGTGCAGTTGGTCGAAGCTGATCGAAACCCCTTGCAGCAGAATGTCGTCGCTGCGGCCGTCCAGGTAGGCGTCGGCGACGTAGCTCATCAGTCCGAGCTTGGGCGGCAGCATCTTTCCGGTTCGCGACCGGGTGCCCTCGATCGACCAGCTCAGGTTGAATCGCTTCGCCACGACGTAGCCGACGTACTCCTTGAGCACGTACTTGTACAGCGGGTCATCGCCGATGTTGCGCCGGATGAAGATGACGCCGGCGCGGCGCAGCACCGGACCCATCACACCGAATGCCAGGTTGATGCCGGCGAAGACATGCACCGGCGGCAGCCGGTTCTCCTGCATCGCCACCGGCATCACCGCACCGTCGATGTAGGACCGGTGCGAAAACAGCAGCACCGCAGGGTGGGTCGCCAGCGCGGTGCGCATCGCGGCAACCTGATACTCGTCGTAGTCGATGTCGGGATCGAAACCGCGGCTGAGCAGCCTGCCGAGCACCG
>NZ_JBYCKY010000077.1:0-5729 GCF_057473605.1 Mycobacterium sp. TH-M82
AATCCTTGCCTTCCTCAGCGACTGACTCGCCAGCGACCCCAACCGCCTCGACGCGTCCCTCCACGAGCTCCTCGACACCCCCGAGCTAGTCAGCCCAGAAACCGATTCACCGACATGCTCCTGGGTGACAATCCGGCCCGGCGATAGCCCCCCAAGCCCCCCACAGGCAACACAGACATCTGCAGCTTTGACCCCCGACGTTGCATTAGCCGGTTGACAATGGGGTGCGATTTCTCGCAACAGATTCACGCTCGGTGCACAGGGCCAGTCAGTAGGTGTGCTGCGGCCCCTGCGCCTTTGCGTACATCCGCCGGAGCAGGAAATCGCGCGCCCGGCCGTTGTCGATCACCTTGATGCCGGCGTTGGCGATCGCCGGGATGCCGGCCAGTCGGTGAAACACCCGGCCGCGCCGGTACTCGCGGCCCCAGGCTGCCTCCATCCGCTGGGCGTAGTTGCTGAAGTCGTCGGGCCCGGCGTTGGTCAGCGCCGCCACTGCGCATTCCCCGGCGGCCAGCCCGGATTCCAGTGCTTTGGAGATGCCGGCACCCGACGCCGGTTTGCCCGCGCCCAGCGAGTCGCCCGCGAACAGCACACCCGGCCGCCACGGCGGCCACGCGGTGAAGCCCATCGGCAGCCGCCAGGCCCGCACCGTCTTGGACTTTTTCAGCTCGTCGATCGACGGCAATTTCCAGTCACCCGGCAGCGTGCCCAGGAAGTCGCCTAAAAACTGGGTGGCGTTGATGGACTGCCAGTTCTTGTAGCTGTTGACGTAGCCCAGGCCGATGTTGACCCGCCCGCCACCGAGCGGGAAAACCCAGCCGTAGCCGGGTAGTTGGTCGCCGTGAAACGCTAGTTTCAGGTAGATGTCGAGGGAATCGGTGTCCGGTCGGTTGGCGGCCATCTCGGCGCGGATCGCGATGGCCGAGTAGCCGTCGTAGTCCGAGTCCAGCTGCAGCGCCCGCTTGATCGGCGAGTAGGCCCCGTCGGCGGCGATCACCGCGTCCGCGGTGACCGTCTCTCCGCCCTTGAGCGTCACCCCGGCGACGCGGCCCGCGTCGTCGATCACCGGGCCGGCCACCTCGGCGGACTGGCGAACCTCTGCTCCCGCGGACTCGGCATGCTTGAGCAGCAACGTGTCCAGCTCGGGCCGGCGGGCGACGTGGCCGTGGCCGGGCATCCCGGGGCGCCGCGGAAACGACAGCTCCCACGCGCTCGGGCTGAACACCCGCACCCGGTCGACTCGGTGGAATCTGGCGATCTGCTCGGCGAGTCCCATCTTCTGCAGATAGCTGACCGCGCGCGCGGTGAGGCCGTCGCCACACGGTTTGTCGCGGGGGAACTGGGCCTTGTCCAGGACCACTACCCGCGCACCGGTCTGTGCGGCCTGCCATGCGGCCGCCGACCCGGCGGGGCCGCCTCCCACAATCGCCAGATCGAATCGTTGCTTCACCACGTCTCGTCTCGATATTCGCTAGATGTCCAGGGATGGTCGCGGAATATGCGGGCGCCCCCACGATGCTATCGAACCGGCCCCCCCGGAACGGAAGGTCAACGCGGGTTAGCGTGCTTTCTGCGCAGGTCAGCGACGACGAAGCGGTAAAGTGCTTGACATGCGCCGATTAGCCGGAGTAGCCGGAGTAACCAAGGTGGCCAAAGTAGCCAGGCCCAAAGCCGGTGCGGACACCGGGCCGAAGGTCGATGCGCGCAGCGAACGTTGGCGCGAACACCGCAAAAAGGTGCGCAGCGAGATCGTTGGCGCCGCTTTCCGCGCCATCGACCGGCTCGGGCCCGATGTGAGCGTGCGAGAGATCGCCGAAGAGGCCGGCACCGCCAAGCCGAAGATCTACCGGCATTTCGCCGACAAATCCGACCTTTTCCAGGCGATTGGGGAACGGCTGCGTGACGAGCTGTGGGCGGCGATCTTCCCGTCGGTCGACTTCGCCACCGACTCGACCCGCGACGTCATCAGGCGCGCCGTGGAAGAGTATGTCACGCTGATCGACCAGCATCCCAACGTGCTGAGGTGCTTCATCCAGGGCCGCATTCCAGAACAGTCCGAATCAACGGTGCGGACGCTGAACGAGGGCCGGGAGATCACCCTGGCGATCGCCGAGATGTTCAACAACGAGCTGCGCGAGATGCAGCTGGACCGCGCCGCGATCGAGCTGGCGGCTTTCGCCGCGTTCGGGTCGGCGGCCTCGGCTACCGACTGGTGGCTGGGTCCTACCCCGAACAGCCCACGGCGCATGGCGCACGAGGCATTCGTCGCGCACCTGACCACGATCATGATGGGTGTGATCAGCGGCACCGCTGAGCTGTTGGGTATCGAGATCAATCCGGACCGGCCGATCCACGAGGCGGTACCTCGCCAGCAGCCGGTCGCCTGAGGCCTATCGGGCAGCCCTCACGCCGAGTCGGCGCCGCAGTGCAGGGCGGCGGTCGCATCGGATACGACCTCAGCCCAGTCAAATGGTCTGGCTTGGAATTTCGGTGAGGTGTTCGTTGGGATGCTATTCGGCGGGTGTGGGCCGATGTTAACGGTGAGGATCTCGAACCGGGCGGCACTGGCGGTTGCGGCGCTTCGAGTATTCACCGCGGGTTCATGTGGCGCTTCCCACACGTCAACGCCGTGAGCGTAATGATTAGTTGGTGGAATCCAGGACCGCCTACCGAGCGCAACTTGCGAAGCTGGTCGAGCGGCTCGAAACGATGTGCGAGCTGGCCGTGTCTGCCATGGAAAGTGCAACGCAAGCTTTGCTGCAGGGGGATCTGGTTCTGGCCGAGCAGGTCATCACCGATGGTGACGAGATCATCGCGCTGGGTTCGTACGCGGAGGATGATGCCCTCGCGGTGTTGGCATTGCAGGCACCGGTCGCCGGTGATTTGCGGACAGTCGTCAGCGCCATCCAGATGGCCGCTGACATCGGCCGGATGGGAACGTTGGCCCTACACGTTGCCAAGATCGTCCGTCGACGCCATCCTCAGCATGTCTTACCCGAAGAGGTCAACGGATACTTCGCCGAGATGGGCAGAATTGCAGTCGAATTGGGTCATGGTGCGGGGGAGGTTCTCCTGTCGCGCGACCCGAGGAAAGCTGCTGTTATGCGCCAGGAAGACGAGACGATGGACGCCCTGCTCCGGAGCCTGTTCACCGTTCTGATGGATCGCGAATGGAAACACGGAGTGGTCGCCGCCGTTGACGTGACGCTGCTGGGCCGCTTTTATGAGCGCTTCGCCGATCATGCCATCGAAGTTGCTCGTAGGGTCGTCTTCCAAGCGGTCGGCCGGGGCACCGACGGAGAAAGCTGGTGGCCCGCCGTTGGGACGGCGCGCTACGACACGCCTGGGCGCTACGCCGAGGCCGGCGCGTTCACCACATCTGCACGTAGCTGTGACCGGCCCTTCGTCCCATCAAGGAGATGGTGAATAGCCTTCGGTATCGGCCGAGGCCGCCCGTTGTGGCGTGGCAACAGATTCGCCGTCGGGGAGGTCGTGTCCGGCGTCCTGGCCGACCTAGCGGGAGTTTGCGCACGGCGGTGTGGGTGGTAGCAGCGATCACGCCGCCTCCGGCCGTTTCCATCCGGATGCTTCGGTGTCTACCGGAATGCACCTCCGCCTGCCGGTAAATTTCATTGTCGGCTGGGCACTTAGGAATATTTCGCCGCTACTACTGGCAACGCGTGTCTTTGACCGTCGCGAGGCCTCGGATCGTCTTTAATGGATTCGGTGTCGATCGATCAGTGTGCAGCGGCCCCGTCCATCAGCATGGCCCGACGTTGGTTGATGCTAGCGGTAACCCTGGCGATCACCTCGTGTTCGTTTCTGTTCATCAACTGCGGGGTCTTCCTGATCCCGGCGTTGCAGACCGACCGGCACACCTCGCTGGTGGGGGCTGGTCTGTTGTCGGCGATGCCGAGCTTCGGCATGGTGGTCACGCTGGTCGGGTGGGGTTATCTGGTGGACCGTCTTGGTGAGCGGATCGTGCTCACGGCGGGTTCGGCACTGACCGCGGTGGCGGCCTTTGCCGCGGCACCGATGCACTCGCTGATGGCAATGGGGGCATTGCTGTTCCTGGGCGGGATGGCGGCCGCGAGCTGCAACACGGCGGGTGGGCGGCTGGTCTCGGGCTGGTTCTCGTCGCAGCAGCGCGGCCTGGCGATGGGGATCCGCCAGACCGCGCAGCCGCTGGGTGTCGCCATCGGGGCCGTGGCGATGCCGGAGTTGAGCGAAATCGAAAACGGTTTCTTCGCCGCGCTGTTGTATCCGGCGATAGCGTGCGCGGTGGCCGCAGTGGTCGCCGCGATCTTCTTGGCCGACCCGCCGCGGCCGAAACGGACGGCAGCCGCCGAACAACAGCTGGCCAACCCGTATCGCAAGTCAAATCTGCTGCGTCGCGTCCATCTGGTGTCGGCGCTGCTGATGGTGCCGCAGACGATGACCGTCACGTTCATCTTGGCTTGGTTGATCGTCGACCGTCACTGGCCGACGGCTGCGGCCGGTCTTCTCGTGACGATCACTCAGCTGATCGGCGCGCTGGGTCGCATCGCGGCCGGCCGCTGGTCCGATCACGTCGGTTCGCGGTTGCGGCCGAAGCGCGTGATCGCCGCCGCCTGCTTCCTGGCGTTGCTGGTGCTGGCCGTCAACGACCAGCTGGACTCGCCGCTGGCGGTGACCGCCATGGTCGTCGCGTCGGTGATCGCGGTGGGCTACAACGGATTAGCGGCCACCGTCATCACCGAGCACGCCGGGCCGTTCTGGAGCGGGCGTGCGCTCGGCGCCCAGAACACCTTCCAGCGGATGACGGCGGCAGTCGTGCCACCGGTGTTCGGCGCGCTGATCACGGCGGCCGGTTATCCGTTGGCGTTCGCGGTGTGCGCATTGTTCCCGCTGGCGGCGATACCGCTGGTGCCCGGGGAGTCCGAACCGGCCGACTGAGGACGCCTGACGCTACGCGGGTCCGACGGAGGCAGCAGGACGGCGGACCTGGCCGGCTTTGTGGGCGATCACTTCGTCGGAGACGCCACTGTTGATGGTCGGTGTTGAGCCGGACGGCCGGCGATCACATTGCGCGTTGGTGAACGGTGGGCGAATGCTGCCTGGCCTAGATGAACAATCGTGAAATTGACCGCGAAGGTTTGGTGGTTGAGCCTACGAAGTCTGCCCGGCGGCAAGTAATGTCTGACCTAAGGTTGCCGGAGCCGGAAAACTGTTGTGTCTCAACGGGTACCAAATCCCATCCAGGCGTCGGCACTGTGAGCAGATGAGGAGATGAGAGATGTCGAAAGCGGAACCCCCGCCGGTGAAAACACCACGCAACATGCCACTGCGGTGGCGCGGTTTCTCGAGCTTCAGGGTGCCGATGCTGCTCGTGACTCCAGCTTGGGCGGCAGCCCTGCTCGGCTTGGCCGTGCCGGCCCACGCCGAGCCAGCCGATCCGTACACCTACGTTGCCAGCGCGACGGACGATACTTTCCTTCGGGCACTCGATCACCTCGGCATCGAGCACCCGAACGATGCCGAGGCAGTCAACATCGCTAAAGGTGCCTGCGCGCACATCCAGAGTGGCCACAGCGTACGTGAAGCCGTGGACGGGGTGAGAAACTCCTACCCCGGCTTGGCGCTTCTGCAGGGCGCCCACTTCGTGGCGGTCGCACGGGGAGTGTTTTGCCCCGACAGCTCGAGTTACTGACTCCTCCGCGCAGCCACTCGGCTAGCTGGCATTCGACTGG